>JALYWZ010000011.1 GCA_030852505.1 Myxococcota bacterium
ACACCGCCCGTAGATACGCCGCCGCCCATCGCCGAGCCGCCGCTCGACGGCGAACCGCCACCGCTCGACGAACCGCCGCCCGAAACACCGGTCGCGCCGGGCGACGATTGCTCGCCGCTGCAAGCGCACACCACCATCACGAACACGGCCGTCGCTTCGAGGGCACCAAGCTTCATCGGAACGATCAGCGTAGGCGCACGCTACCCGTCAGTGTCAAGTCCACGCAGGTGTACGTGACCTGGTTCGTCTGCGCGCGGAGCTGCATCATCCCGCCGCGGCCGTTGCCGCACTTGGCAGCAAGCGCCTTCGCACACGCCACCGGCACGGGATCCGTCGCGCCAATCCCGTTGCATCCGGGCACGTTGTCCGTGAAGGTCCGCGTGCCGTTGCCGCAGGCCAGCGCCGTGGTCCCCGCGCTGGAGCCGTTTCCGAGGTAAAAGCCCTGGGTGTAGCCGAGGGCCTGGCACGCCGCGTCGGCTTGCTCCAGGCACCCGGGGCTCTGCTGGCGTCCGCCCGGGCACTGCCCCTGAAGCAGCGTCGTATCCACCTCTTGCCGCGTGAAGCCGCTGACGCAGCCGACCGTGTACTCGTTGTCCGCCGTCTGGCCCGTGACCATGCCGGCGAGCGTGCTGTTGCCGTACTGCTTGCACCAGTTGGCGACCGCCGCCATGCAAACGGTTTGCGTGATCTGCGCGACGGTGGAGCACGAGTTGCTCAGTGCGTTCAGTGTTGCCGCGTTCTTGCAGCCGTTGCGGCACACGTCGGTATCCACGGTGTTCAGATCTTCGCAGTCTTCGCGCGGGCGCTGCACGATGCCGTCGCCGCACACCTCTTTCCGGCAGGTGGCGCTGCAGCCGTCGTTATCCACCTTGTTCCCGTCGTCGCACTGCTCGTTGCCGGTCCTGAGCCCATCGCCACACACTTCGGCCTGGCACGAGGAGTTGCAACCGTCGCCGTCGTTCTTGTTGCCGTCCTCGCAGTTCTCGTTGCCCGCGATGATCCCGTCGCCGCACACCGGGCGCCTGCACAGCACCGTGCACTGATCGTCGTTGACGGCGTTGCCGTCGTCGCACTCTTCACCCATCTGGGTGATACTGTCGCCGCAGCGCGGAGTCTGGCAGACGTTCGAACAGGCGTCGTCGTTGACGATGTTTCCATCGTCGCACTGCTCCTTGGGCGACTGGCGATAACCATCACCGCACTTGTTGGTCTTGCACTGGTTGGTGCAGCCGTCCTCGTTGCTGGTGTTCCCGTCGTCGCACTCCTCGCCGGGCTGGAGAAAGCTGTCGCCGCACTTCGGCTTCTTGCAGGCAACGGTGCAGCCGTCGGTGTTGATCAGGTTGCCGTCGTCGCACTCTTCCCGCGGAGCCTGCACCACGCCGTCGCCGCAGCCCGGCACCGCACAGGCGTTGCTGCAATCGTCCGTGTCGACCGCGTTGCCGTCGTCGCACGCCTCGCCGGGTTGCACGATCCGGTCGCCGCAGCCGGGCAGCCGGCAGGCGTTGGTGCAACCGTCGTTGTCGACCGCGTTGCCGTCGTCGCAGGTCTCGCCCGCTTGCAGCAGTTGATCGCCGCACTTCGGCAGCTTGCACAGGTTCGAGCAGCCGTCGGTATCGGTGGTGTTGCCGTCGTCGCACTCCTCCGACGCTGCGAGGATGCCGTCGCCGCAGCGCGTGAGCCGGCAATCGACGCAGGAATCGCTGTCGACGGCGTTCCCGTCGTCGCACTCTTCGCCGGTCTGCATCACGCCGTCGCCGCAGCCCGCCGCGACGCAGCTGTTCGAGCACGCGTCGCCGTTGACCGCGTTTCCGTCGTCGCACTGTTCGGGCGGCGTCACCACGCCGTCGCCGCAGCCGCTCGCCATGCAGCGCCCGTCCTTGCAGGTTCCGCTGCACTCTTCGCTCTCGACCCGCACCAGGTCGAAGCTGCAAATCTTCACCTTGCCCGCTGCGTCGCAGAGCCGAAACCCGAGCGACTTGCCGACGCACTCGGCAGCGACCGGCAAGCACGCACCCGAAAGTTGATCACAGTTCTCGCTGGCGCTACAGGGCGTGTCCTGTTCGAATGCGCCGTCGATGCACACCAGCCGCTGTTTCTGCGCAGCACCCGCGCACACACGCAGCCCATTTTCGGTGCACACGTCGCCCACCGCGTTGAACACGGTCGGGCTGCTCACGCCTCCGCCCGGGGTCTGCCCACCCCCGCCATTTTCGGGATGGTCGTCGAACTGATAGCGAGCTTTGTCCACGTTGCACTGGGTCAGCAGCAACAGCGCGGGCGCCACCGCGCCGAGCCACCGACCCCATCTGCTCCTCGTGGGCTGTTTCGTAGCGAGGTCCTCGCGCATTCCCCCTGAAGCTACGCGGGCCCCCCACGTCGCTTCTTGTACATTCGTGCAACCGCGAACCGGCCAGCCGCGCGCCTGGCCGAGTCCGCTCGCTCTCGAGCGGGTCCAATGCGCGGCTCGATCCGCCCTAGTTCCAGTTGTCGATCTTCAGATCCTCGGGCGCCGGCTTACCCTTCCCGGTTTCGAGCAGCTCCCGGAGGCTCAACAGGAAGGTGGCCCACTTCATGCTGCAGTGAGCCATGAATTCGACCGGCTCGCGCCAGTTCCTGTGCCCGAACACGATCAGCGTCTGTTCGCCTTCCTGCGAAAGATGGAATGTCACGTCCGTCCCGAGCCACTCCTCCGGCCCAGAGGTGAAGCGCCAGCGCACTTCGCTCGGGTCGAGCTTCGCGAGCTCGAACTCCATCTTGCCCATCTCCGCCCCGGTCGGCGACTGAAAGCGCACGTGGATGCGTCCGCCGGGCTTGGACTCGCCCGTCGTGTCGCGCGTCCACCAGCCGGCCACGCCTTCGACCGTCGTCAGCGCCTCGAGAACCTTCGAAACCGGAGCCTTGATTGCAACCCGATGAATGATGTCTGCCATGCGTTTCTCCTGCTCCGGTTATGTCCCGAGCCCGCGCTCACCGGGGAGTAACATCCGCGACGCGAAACAACGCTCCGCAGCAACACCCTCAGCGGTCGCGCCGAGATCAGCTCTTGTCTTTCTCACCGCTCCGACCCTAGAAAGCCGCCGCTCGCGCCATGCCCACCTTCGTCGCCCTGTGTCTCTTTGCTCGCTTCAGCTACTCGCTGAACGACATTTTCGTGGGGCGTCTGGCGCGGCGCTATGGCCGGGTGGAGGTGGCGGCGTTTCGCGGCGTGTCGCTCGGGTTGAGCATGGCACCGTGGTTGCTGCTGGTGCCCGCGCGCGCCTGGGGCGCTCTGCTCGCTCATCCGCTGGCATTGCTCCTCACCGTCGCGGTCACCGCGCTCGGCAATTTGCTGCACCTGCACGCGGCGCGCTCCATCCCCTTCGGCCTGCGCGGCGCGCTGATGATCACCAGCATGGCCGCGTGCAGCTTGCTGATCGGTTGGGGCGTGCTCGCGGAACGGCTGTCGGCGCTGCAAGTCGGGCTGTGCGTGGTGCTCGTCGCGAGCGGCGCCGGAGTCGCGCTCGGCACGCACGCGGACACCGCGATCGAAGTCGACGTTCCACGCGGCGCGGCGTTCACCATCGCCGCGGGCGTCGTGATGGCCGGTGCCATGACGGGCGTGAAATTTCTGGCGCGCGAGACGCACCCGTTGCTAGCGGCGTGGGCCTGGGAGTTCGGCGCAGGCGCCATCCTTGCGCCGGCCTTGCTGCGCCGGCGAGCCCCGACCAGCGATCCCGCAACCACGCGCTTCCGGCGCGTCGCGCTGGCGTCTTTGCCAACGGCGCTCGCCTCCGGTGCGTCCGTGCTTGCGCTCGACTTCGGCGAGCTCGGACTGTGGGGCGCCCTCACCGGTACGCAGATCCTGTTCACGGCCGCACTCGGCGCGCTCTGGCACCACGAGGCCCTCGGCCGCTTGCGCTGGGCGCTCATGACCGTGGCCGCAGCAGCCGTCGCCGCGCTCGCGCTCGTGCGAAACTGAGGCTTGGCAAACGCTTCGTCCGGCCCTACTTGATCGACCGATGATGAGTCCCGAATGGTTGGGCGCGCTCGCTCGCTACAACGTCTGGATGAACGAAAAGCTCTACGCGCTCGCCGCCACGCTGAGCGATGAAGAGCGCAAGCGCGACCGCGGCGCGTTCTTCAAGTCCATCCACGGCACCTTCAACCACCTGCTCGTCGCAGACCGGACCTGGCTCAGCCGTTTCACGGGCGTCCCAGCCCCGGAAGGCTTCATGGCACCCGGCATCCACAGCCTGGATCAGCAGCTCTATTCGGACTTCACCGAGCTCCGCCAGCAACGCGCGCTCACCGACCAAGCGCTGTCTGCCTGGGTCGCCGAGCTCACGCCGGAACGCCTCGCGCAGCCGCTGGTGTTCGTGCGCCGGGGGAAGAAAAACGAGTCACCGCTGTGGTGGTCGGTCGCGCACGTCTTCAACCACCAGACGCATCACCGCGGTCAGATCACGACGCTGTTCACGCAGCTCGGCCGCGACCCCGGCTCTACCGACCTCGTCGCGATGTTGCGCGAGGAGCAGCTTTGACTGAAGCCTCCGCCGCGCGACGGCCGAGTGCCCCGTGGGAAGCCGCGCGTAGATAGCGCTGGAACTTCGGGCATTCCAGGTGCGTGCGCGCCGGGCAAGCCGCAGCGTGGCGCAGCGAGTCCCGAAGCGCACTCAGGCGGCGAATCGTCCGATCGACTTCTTCGGCCTTCGCGGAGAGCAGCGCGCGGTCGATTCGCGGGCCGCCGTCGGCTCGGAACATGTTTCGGATCTCGTCGAGCGAAAACCCCGCGGCGCGACCGAGAGCAATCAAAGCCAGCCGTTCGACGACGTTCGGTGCGAACAGGCGCCGCAGGCCGCGTCGACCGGTCGAGGTGATGAGCCCCTTCTCCTCGTAAAAGCGCAGGGTCGAAGCGGGCAGGCCGGAACGGCGCGCGACTTCGGTAATATCCAGGTGGTTCACGCCTTGACCTCAAGTGGACTTGAAGTGCCAAGCTACGACCCATGAACCAGCCACGCAAGAACGCCGAAGAGCAGGCCGCGCTGTGGAACGGCTCCGCAGGGCAATCCTGGGTCGCCGCGCAAGAGCTACTCGACGGCATGCTCGCACCCTTCGAGCGGTTGCTCGTCGATGTCGCCGTTGCCAAGCCCCGGCAAGCGGTGTTGGACGTCGGCTGCGGCACCGGCGCAACCACCGTCGCCCTCGCGAAGCGCCTCGGTTCCGCGGCTGTCGTGGGCGTCGACCTCTCGCAACCCATGCTCGAGCACGCGCGCCTCCGAGCGCAACGCGAGGGCAGCGCTGCGACCTTCGTTTGCGGCGACGCCGAAGTCCATCCGTTCGAGCCCGCGCGCTTCGATCTGGTCGTCTCACGCTTCGGTGTGATGTTTTTCGACGACACGGTCCGAGCCTTCAGCAATCTTCGCCGAGCCGCCCGCGCTGATGCCGAGCTGTTCGCGATCGCCTGGCGCAGCGCGTCCGAAAATCCGTTCATGACCGCTGCCGAGCGCGCAGCGGCGCCGCTCTTGCCGGCCCTTCCGCCGCGAGACCCGGACGGGCCGGGCCAGTTTCGCTTCGCCGACGCGAACGCCGTCGTACGCAACCTCGAGCAAAGCGGCTGGTCCGAGCCAGAGCTCCGCCCGCTCGACGTCGAATGCTCGTTTCCAACAGAGGATCTGGAGCGCTACCTGACGCGGCTCGGGCCGCTCGGTCGTGTCCTTCACGACGCGGACGACGCGACCAAGGAGCGCGTCCTTGCGGTCGTGCGCTCCGCGTTCGACGCCTACGTGCATGGCGATCAGGTCCGCTTCAAGGCCGCGTGCTGGACGATCGCGGCCCGCGCGCCACGCGCTTGACGAAGTCGAGCATCAACGCCGCGCACTCCGCCGCGTGCGTTTCCAGCACAAAGTGAGGCCCGTCGAAGACGTGCGCCTGCATCCGCGGCAGAGCCTTCATCCAGCTCAGCGTCTCTTCGAGCTCGAAGAACGCGTCGTGTCTGCCCCACAACATCAACGCTTCCGGTTGAAAACGCTCGAGGTACGCGGCGATCTCACCGAAGCGTGCGACGTGGTTCGCGTAGTCGAGCACCAACGCGCGCTGCAGCTCGATCCGCCCCGGCAGCGATAAGACCCGCCAATCCTCCTCCCATCGACGCGAATCGATGCGTGCGGCAATGTCCTCCGGTACCCCGCCCACGTATTGGTCGCGCGTCCCCTCGAACGTCAGGTGCGCCGTCGCCGCGGCCTCGGTTTCCGGCGTCGGCTCCGCCCAGAAGGCTCGGGTCGCAGCCCATTGCGGCCCGAGACCGCTCTCGTGCGCATTCGCGTTCTGAACGATCAAACCCAGGATCCGCTCGGGCGCGCGCGTCGCCAGGTGGAGCCCCACGGCTGCTCCGAAATCGTGCAGGTAGAGATGGAACGACCCCACCCCAAGCTGCTCGAGCACCCCCTCGAGCACGTCGGCAAATCGCGAAAACGACGGCTGCTCGATCGGCTCCGAGCTACCGAATCCGGGGAGGTCCGGCGCGACGACGAAGCATTGCTCCGCAAGCGGCCCGATCACGTCGCGAAACGACTCCGACGAGCTCGGGAAGCCGTGCAGCAGCACGAGCGCCGGCTTCTCTCGATTGCCCGCAACGCGAACCGCCATGCCGGACGCTACGCGACGGGGGCACCGCGATCAATGCGCGGATTTTCGCTCGATCACTCGTTGAAGCCGAGGCCTGCCAGGATCTTCGGCTTACACTTCTCGATCCGGGCGACGCGCGTTGCGGGCTGCTTCGCGCTCGAGAGGTGCAGGACGTAGCTGCGCTTTCTCCCCGGCGTCAGCGCTTCGAACGCCTTCGCCAACTTGCGATCCTTCTTGAAGGCCCGAGTCAGCTCCTCGGGGAGCTCGAGCTCCTGTTTGGCCTTGAAGTCCACCTTCAAGCCCTTCTTCTCAACGGCGATGGCTTGCTTTACGTACGATTGCAGCACGCTCTTCTTGATCTGCGCTTCGCTCGTGAACTCGAGCCGCAGCGCGGATTGCGTGTTCTCTCCCTGGCTCCGCAACAGCCCGTGCTTGTCCTCCAGCAACGCGCCCTTGAAGAACATCAAGGAGCAGTGCGCCTTGAACGGCTGAAGGATCGCCACGTTCTTGCCGTCGACGCTGAAGCAGGGCTTGCCCCACTTCACCTCTTCCTCGAGCCCGCTATCGAGCAGGATCGCGCGGACCTTTTCCATCTCGCCCTGCCACTGCTTGGCGCGCCCCAGAAACGCATCGACCTTCGGATTGCGGCTGCTCATGCTCGCGAGAGGATCGCGTCACGCGCGCCGCTTGGCAAGAGCCCTCGCGCTCACGGATCGAATCGAATGCTGCCCCAGGCCGCGAGCGCCTCCTGCTGTCCCGACTCGTCCTCGCACGTAGCCCAGACCGTGAGGCGAGCGCCGCCGCCGACCTCGGAAAGCTGCGCCGCAGCGATGAACCCGCTCTCGGAACGAGCGGTCACCAGCTTCGCGCTCCGCCCGGCGATCGAACGCTGGGACTCGCGATAGTCCGGCAGCTCTTCGTACTCCGAGAGATCGCTGGAGAAAGCTCCATAGTCTCCCCAATACACGCAAGTCCCCACGTTCCACTGGTTGACACACGAGTCGATGCCCTGAGCCGGGTCTTCGGTCGCATCCGGCGGTGCATCGAAGCTGTATCCACACGAAGCGTGCACCGGAACCCAGTCGGGGCCAACCGTGACCGCGCCCATCGCGTCACCCGTATCGTCGTCCGAGCCGCCGCATGCGATCAGCACCAAACAGAACCCCATCAACGTCCGCATAGGTGCCGATCTAGCACGGCTGCGGCTCGGCATCTTCGCATCACGGCCCGTGCTCTGCCCGCAAAGCCTCCATGCGTTCCGCCCATACGCGAGGACCGCC
Organism: Myxococcota bacterium; assembly: GCA_030852505.1. GTDB lineage: Bacteria > Myxococcota_A > Polyangia > Polyangiales > Polyangiaceae > PMG-095. Next base: position 7,884 of record JALYWZ010000011.1, read on the forward strand.
CTCCTGTAACTCACGCAGTACCTTGCGCGAGCGGGCATCGAGCTTCTTCGCGTCCGGCACCCAGCGCGAGCCCCAAGCGCCGATCTGCACCACGATCGGCAACAGCGCGATGCCCTTCTCGGTCAGCGAGTAGATCGCCTTTTGCTTGTGGGTGGGATCCTCCGACTTGGTGAGCACGCCGTGCTCGACGAGCCGCGCCAGCCGCTCCGCCAAGATGTTCGACGAAATTCGCTCTTCCGACTGGAGCAGCTCCCGAAAGTGGCGCTTTCCCGCAAACATCAGGTCGCGCAGCACCAGAAGCGTCCAGCTGTCCCCGAAGATCTCGAGGGAGAGGTTGATCGGGCAGTAAGAACGCGGCTCGTCCGAGGGCATGTTCCAATCGCTTGCGTTTTACAACCAGTCGGGTAAGGTCGCAACCAGTTGCATAACGCAACCATTGATCAGGGAGATCACGCATGGCTCTGCAGACGTACACGGGAAGCTGTCATTGCGGTGCGGTCCGCTTTCAAGCCGACCTCGACCTGGACGAGGGTTCGAACCGCTGCAACTGCTCGTATTGCGCCAAGGCGCGAGCCTGGTTCGCGTTCGCCAAGGGCGTCGAACGCTTCCGCCTGCTGGACGGCTCGACCCTCTCGGAATACCGCTGGAAGCCCCCGGGTGAAGCCGAACCGCACCTGACCTACTCGTTTTGCCGCACCTGCGGGGTCCGCACCTTCGCGCGTGGCAACCTCGAAGCGCTCGGCGGCACCTTCCACGCCATCCACCTCCCGACGCTCGAGCTCTCACCCGAACAATTCGCGGCCATTCCCGTCCGCTATGTCAACGGCCGCGACGGCCGCTACGACGAAGCCCCCGCTCATCCGCAAGCGATCTGAGGTTTTACACAGGCTTCCAGGCGCGCCTACAATTGCGCCCATGGAACGAGTCCTCGGTGTCGGCGGCATCTTCTTCAAGTCCAAGGACCCAGCCAGGCTCAAGGCCTGGTACCGCGAGCACCTGGGGCGTCCGACCGACGAGCACGGCGAAACGACTTTCACGGCAGCGCACGATCCAGGCGCCGTCCTCGTCTGGTCGCCGTTTCCGACGGACACCAAGTACTTCGAACCGAGTCAGTCCTCGTTCATGATCAACTTCCGCGTTCGGGATCTGCGCGCAATGCTCGCCCAGCTCCGCGCGGCCGGCGCCGAGGTCGACGAGAAGGTTCAAGAGGAGCCGTACGGCAAATTCGGCTGGGTTCTCGACCCCGAGGGCAACCGCATCGAGCTCTGGGAGCCACCGCCGAGCTGAGCCCGACTGCGTCATTCGAAACGCCGCCACGCCAATCTGAGACCAGTCAGCCCGCGATGTCTGTCTTCCGATGCGTGCCAAGATGCGGGCGCCATGAAGGACGAAGCGATTGCCCAGCTCCGACTGCGGCGGCAACACCTCACGGGTGCGCCGCTGCCCACGCCCGAAGCGGTAGTGGGCTGGCTGGGCGCAGTGCAAGCCCAGGAATTCGCGCTTGCGAAGTGGTCGGTTGCTCAGCGCTGCCGCGGACAGGTGACCAGCGCCCATCTGGATCGCGCCCTGGCCGAGGGACGGATCTTGCGCACGCATGCCATGCGTTCGACCTGGCACTTCGTTCTGCCTGCGGATCTACGCTGGTTACTGAGATTGATCGGGCCGCGCATGCGCGCCCGAGTGACGTCCTATTGCGCGCGGTATGGAATGAACGACGCCGTGTTCAAAAAGAGCCAGGCGCTGCTACGGGAGGCGCTCTCCGGCGGTCGCCAGCTCGTGTCCAGCGAGGTGGCGGAGGTGTTTGCTCGAGGTCGCGTCCGCGCCGAAGGTCTGAAGCTCAGATTTCTCCTCTTGCAGGCGGAGCTCGACTTGGTCGTGTGCAGCGGGGCGCTGCGCGGCAAGCAGCAGACGGTCGCGCTGGTGGACGAGCTCGTTCCGTCGGCACCGCCGATGCCAGAGGACCAGGCGCTTTCGGAGTTGGCCCGTCGCTACTTTTCCAGTCACGGCCCAGCCACTCTGAAAGACTTCGTCTGGTGGTCCAGCCTGAGCGCCGCGCAGGCCCGGCGTGGCCTCGAGCTCTTGAAGGAGAAAGGATTGCGCCAGCTGCGAGGCAGAGACCGCACCTACTGGGTGCACGAAGGCGCTCGGCGCCGAGCAGTGTCCGAAACCCCGGTTCGCTTGCTCCAACCGTACGATGAGTACGTCATCGGCTACACCGAGAGCAGGTCGGTGCTCGCGATCGCCGGGCGCCCCGCGGCGCCAACCGCCTTGCCGACGCACTCGAACACGTTGATCCGCGATGGGCAAGTGCTCGGATACTGGCGAATGGTGCCCAGTCCGAAGCGTGCGCTGATTCATCTTCACCTGGCGCGGCCGCTCGATGCCTCCGCCCGAAGTGAGCTCGAAGACGAGCTCGCGCGCTACTCGGGCTTTCTGCAGCTCCCAGTGCACCTCGCCACGACGAATGTTGGCCGCCCCCGCGCCGGGGTCCGCTCCGCTTAGCGCTCTCGGCGCCAGTGCCAGATCGTCCCTTCGTCCGGGTCGTTGGCTTCTGCGATCTTCGAAAAACCGGACTTCTCGAGCACGCGCGTCGACGGATTCGCGTGTCCGAGCGTGTGCGCATCCACCGCGCGGATGCTCGCGTCTTCGAACGCGCGGCGGACCATCTGCGCGACCGCATCCGTAGCCAGCCCCTGCCCGCGGAATGCCGGCGCGATCGCGTAGCCAATTTCGACGACACCCTCCGCCGAGGGCGCACCCTTGAACCCCCCGAGGCCCACCAGCATCTTCGCCTCTGGTTCGACGAAGAACAGCGAGCCCCACGCTTGCCCCTCGGGGTGCTGCGAGTACGACGCACACAAAACCGGAAGCGCTTCCGGAAACCCCGCCCAGCCGTCTGCCACCGAGACCCCGAGCAATCGCTCGAGCGCCTCCGACCCGGCGATCGCGGCAGTGAGCAGCTCGAGGTTTCCGTCGATCAGCTTCAGTCGAATCGAGATCATTGCCGCGCGCCAGGCCCGCAACTCAGCAGGGTCGAGAGCGTGCGCCCGTGAACCACCCCCGTCAACCGCGCTCCGACTATACTCCTCCGACGATGTCAGCCGATCCCTCGCTCATCAGCGTGACGGCCAAGGTCGCCGCCTACTACCGACAGTTCACGGACATCCCCTTCGCTCGCGAAGCCGCGGAGCGCATCGGCGCCGATGCCGCGTTCGAACGGATCCTGCGCGAGCATGGGCTCGACCGCGACCAGCTCACCTTCTACGCGCCCATGTTCGAAGCCCGCTACAAGAGCCTCACGCAGCTGCTCCTGTCCGGCGCGCCGCAGGTGCTCGAGCTCGCCAGCGGCTACTCCCTGCGCGGCCTCGACCTCACCCGCAGCGGTGCGATCCACTACGTCGAAACAGACCTACCCAACGTCGTCGCCGAAAAGCTCCGCCTGCTCGAAGACCTTCGCCAGCAACACGAGCTCCCGCAGAGCCCCCAGCACCGGATCACCCCCGCCGACGCGCTCGATCTCGAGCAGATCCGCGCCGCCGCCGCCACGCTCGACACGGGCCGGCCGCTCACCGTCCTGTGCGAGGGCCTGATCATGTACCTCGCCAAGCAAGAAACCGAGCGCCTCGCCGCGAACGTCCTCGAGCTCTTGCGCGGTTTCGCCGGCGGCCGCTGGATCAGCCCCGACTTCACCTTCCGCGCCGAAGCCAAAGACCTACCACCCGCGCGCGTGCGCCTGCGCGAAGCCATCACCGGCGTCACCCAGCGTCAGATCGACGCCTCCTCCTTCGAAGACGCCCAAGACCTCGAAGGCTTCCTCGCGCGCGCCGGTTTTCGCGTCCAGGTTCACAGCCAGGTCGACGAAACATCGTCCTTCTCCTCCCTCGACGCACTCGGCCTGCCCCCCGCAACCATCGATCGCCTGCGCCCGGTGCTGCGCGTTTGGGTCATGACGCCAGAGTGACGTTCCCGCCGCTGCCACATGCCGCGGCTAGCGAGGAGCACCGTGCCTACTTGGCGAGCATGGGGATACGAACCTGGGCCGGGACGCCGGAGCCAGCCACCACCAGGGTTACGTGATCGAGATCCGGATTTCTCGAGCAGCCAGTAATGGGCCGTATAGCAAAGGCTTCGCGCGCAAAGCAAACCAATGTCGTCGGTACGAACCCCGAGCCCGCTCGACCTCCGGGACGACAATCCGACCTTGCGGGACTCCCCAGATAGTGCGGCAGCACCCGGCCCGCCTTATCGATGATGCTGAGCTCCAGACGAGTGTCGCTCGGCAAAGGCACGTCCGATCCCGCGACATCGACTTCGACGCCGAGCGACCCGGTAAAGGCACTCGCGTGGACGCGGACCAGGAGACCCATAGGGCCCTTCACGTCGTAACGAAGACCGCTGTCCTGGACCGGAGCGCCACCAGGCGCCTCGTAGATCCAACCGGGATCCCCGATGATGCAGCCGCTTACCGCAGCCGCCGCCATGCATCGCGCGACCACACTCGAAGATTTCCTAAGGCGACACACGGAACACCGTCCGGTTAACGCAGCAGCCTGCCGCTATCCGGTCCAACTCTTCACAGTACCGGATCTTCGATTCGTCCGTAAGCAACGACACGCGAAAGCCATTCTTCGCCAATTCAACGAGCTCGCGGCGCGAGAACCCTCGTCTCTCAGCCAGCGCGACATACTCGTCCGAAACCGTATTGCCGAAGCAAATGGGATCGTCGGTGCTCAACGTGATCGTCACGCCGGCATCGAAGAGCTCTCGAATCGGGTGGTTTTCGAGGCGGATCCCGGGCAGCAGCTTGTGGTTACTGATCGGGCACATGTCGAGAGCGACGCCTCGTCGAACCAGCTCTTCCACGAGCGCAGGGTCTTCGACGCAACGCAGTCCATGCTCGATTCGGTCCGGCTCCAGTTCCCGGAGCACGCGCCACACTGAGTCCGGGCCGCCGAACTCTCCCGCGTGCGCTTTCGCCATCTTTCCCTGCTCGCGCGCAGCACGCCAGAGCGGCGCCGTCCAAGGCTCTATCGGGAGCGACTCAGTGCCGTGCAGATCGATGCCAGCCAGCTCCGGCCAATCGATGCACTCCGCCAGAACCGGCGCCATCCTCGGCGTATTGCCGTCGCGGTGGATCCCGAGGAAGAGCCGAACCTCCAGCCCTTGCGGTACTGCCGCCCCGACGGCCGCAAAGACCTCTCGTCCATTCAGATCCGCCGCTTCGAGCGCGCCGGACGCAATACTCACCTCCACGTAGCGCACGTTCTCGGCCAAGTGCCGGCGGAACAGGCTCCGTGCCGCGAGATGGTAGCGCTCGACCGACGTAAACCACGCCGCCTGCTTCTGAAGCAAGTCACCGAGAAAGTGCTCGAACCCGTCGAACTTGAAGTCCGCGTCCCACGAAGACAAGTCGACCCCCGGTTGCACCTCGCGGAGCAGCTCGATCGGTAGCGCGCCCTCGAAGTGCAGATGCGTCTCGGTCTTCGGCAGCATCCTCGCGAACTCGACGATCGAGGGCTCTGACCGGAGCGTCTCCATGCGGCCGCGCAGCTTACAATCGTCGGTGACTGAGGGCCACCCGCGCCCCTACCCGACACCACCAACGACGGCTTCGACGTTGTGTCCGTCGGGATCCAGAACGAAGGCAGCGTAGTAGGCGGCGCCATAGTCAGGACGAGCCCCAGGCTCGCCGTTGTCCGCTCCACCATTATCCAGCGCGGCGCGATGGAACGCTTGGACCGCCTCCGCGTTGTTCGCCTTGAACGCAAGATGAACCTGGGCCGTCCGATTCGCAGCGCCAAAGTAGAGCGCGGGCGAACCCTGCTTCTTGAAGCCAACGTAGCGGTCGGCGCGCCAACCCGAGCAGGCCCATCCGAGAGGCACCAGGATCGCCTCGTAGAAGGCTTTCGTACGAGCGACATCACTTACCGGAATGCTGATGTGGTCCATCCCGAACAGGATGAAGTCTCCCGTAGGGGCAAGGTCAAGCTCCGGCGACTCGCTTCTGTACGTACGTCCTGACCTTCTCGAGCTCTCTCGCCTTCCGCTGCAGCTCCCGGATCTCGCCACGAACCGTACGCAGCCGGCTCTCGACGACCGCGTTCACCTGCTCCGGCGGTGGGCAGTCCGGCGCCGACGCCGCAACCAACGCGACGACATGCCTCGTCTCGTCGACGCTGAACCCCAGCCCGCGACAATGAGCAGCCAGCCGCAGCGTGTCCACGTCGCGCTCCGAGAAATCACGATAGGCACCCGAGCGCGGCACCTTCCGCAGCAAGCGAACCGCCTCGTAGTGCCGGATCGCCTTGATGGTGAGCCCACTCGCGCGCGCCGCAGCCCCGATCTTCATCCGCCTCCTCTAGTCCAACCAAAGCTCGAAGCCTAGACGCGGCCGATCACGCAAACGGCGGGGACCGGGCTTAGCTTCTTGCGGAGGACGCGGTCGATGGCGAAGCCGCCCTGCAGCAACCGCTGGCTGAGGCGCTTCCCGAGCTCGGCTCCGTTCTGGCGACGAGCATCCCAGAACACGTAGACCGCGCCGCCCGGGGCGAGATGCTTGCGCACGACCGCCAGCGCCTCGTTCGGCTCCAGCCAGAACGGGGCGACGTTGAAAGCGAACACCTTGTCGAAGCGCTGATCGCCGAGATCCACGTCCTCGAGCGCCACCGCCTCGAGCAGCGCGCGGCCAGATTGGACATGCAAACGATTCCGGCGTTTGGCGGCGGCGATCATCTTCTCCGACCGGTCGATGGCGATGATCCGGCCTCCGCGGCCGAGCCGCTCACAGACGAGCGATACGGCCACGCCGTGCCCGCACCCGACTTCGAGCACGCTGTCGCCGGGCTCGATGTCCAAGGTCTCGACCGCCCAGAGGAACCGCTCCGATGCCTTGGACGTCATGCCGAACGAATAGCACCCGACCCGCAGGCCACGAGGCGCGCGAGTGCCAACGCTCTCGTTCCGACCTATCCTCTGCAACGTGAGCAGCAACCCTCGAACCAGAAGCACGATGGTCTTGGTGGGCGCCTCCGTCGCCTCGTGGCTGGCGGTCGCGAGTTGCTCGAGCCCGGAAGCCGGCTCCAACACGGGCGGCGCGAGCGGAGGGCCGTCGGGTGGAAGCACGGGAGGTGCCTTGCCAGGCTCCGGAGCTAGCGGCGCAGCAACAGACACCGGGGGCCGCGCCACATCCTCGGGAGGCGCTGCGGCGGGCTCGGGAAACGCCAACTCCTCGGGCGGTGCGACGCCATCGGGCGGCAGCTCGGGCTCGGGCAACACACCCGCCTCGGGCGGCGCTGCGGCGGGCTCGGGGAACGCTCCGTCGTCGGGCGGCGCAGCGGCAGGCTCTGGTTCCGGAGGGGTCCCTTCGAACGAGGGAGGCTCGCCCAGCGCTGCGGTCGCGGAGCTCATCGAGAGCTTCGACGCTTACTGGGACTTCGAAACGGTGGAGGGCACGACCGTGCCGTCGTCGGTCGGCGACGCAGCGCTCGAGCTCGGGGCCGGCACCGTCGCGCCCGGAACTACCGGTGCAGAGCTCACGCTCTCCGGCGATGCAACCGGGGCGCAGGCGAGCGGATCGATCGTCGACACGTCGAAGAGCTTTTCGATCGCGAGCTGGATCCGGCTCGACGAGCTCGACGAGTACGACACCGTCGTCTCGATCGATGGTGCCCAGGTGAGCGCGGTCTACCTCCAAAAGCGCGGCGACCACCGGCTCTCGCTCACCACCTTCCCCGAGGACTCGACGTCGAGCAGCCCCTGCGTCACGGCGGCAGAAATTCGGCCTCGCCCCGGCGAGTGGTATCACGTCGTCGGAACACGCGACCAGGTCACGCGCACTCAGCGCGTCTACGTGGATGGAGTCCTGTCGGGAAAGAGCGTCTGCCCCGGAGGTGTGTTCTCGGCGAGTGGCCCCCTTCGCGTCGGGAGCGGACAATGGGACGCCACCGCCGCGGACTTTCTGAGCGGCGCCGTCGATGGGCTCGGCCTCGTCGGCCGTGCGCTCTCGCCGCGTGACGCGCTGCTGCTCTATCGCGCCGGACGTCCCGACGCGCGACACTACTTCTTCAGCTACTTCGTGGAGGTGAGCCAGGGCCGCGGAGACGGCCTCCGCCTCGCGCACAGTCACGACGGCCTGCACTGGGGCGCCATCGGCGCCGGCAAAGTATTCATGCCGCCGTCCGTGGGTGGCGGCTCCTTCCGCGACCCCCACGTCATGCGTGATCCCGATGGCCTTTACCACCTGGTCTGGACCACCTCGTGCGTCCCCTGGGCGGAGCAGAACTGCGTGCAGGACCGAGGCTTCGGTCACGCCACTTCGCCGGATCTCGTCACCTGGAGCAAGGCGGACTACCTCACGATCGACTTGAACGTGGAGCACGTGTGGGCACCCGAGACCTTCTTCGACCCGAAGACACGCCAGTACCTGGTCGTCTTCTCCTCACCCATCGACGCGAACCCGAGCGCCGCGGATCCCCACAGCCTCTATTACGTGCTCACGACTGACTTCAAGAGCCACTCGCCGCCCGAAGTCCTGTATTCCCAGCCCGGGCGCAACTTCATCGACGGAACCATCCTCCAACTGGGTGATGAATTCCTGATGATCCTCAAGGACGAAGCCGACGGTCAAAAGAACCTGCGCGCGCTCCTCTCTCCGAGCCTCTTCGGCGCTGACGCCTGGCAAGCCAGCCCCTCCGCACCGCTCACCGGCAACTACGCCGCCGAAGGCCCCTCGCTCATCGAACGCGACGGCCAGCTCCTCATCTACTTCGACAAATACGGCGAAGGCGCCTACGGCGCTCTCCGCGCCACCGTCGGCGCTTCGCCCACCTCGCCCAGCAGCTGGCAAGACATCTCCGCGTCGGTGTTCTTCCCCGGCGTCCGCCACGGAACCCCCATCGAGGTTCCGAGCGACGTGTTCGAAAAGGTCGCCCTGTTCGCCGGCGGGGATTGACCAGAGTTCCTGCGTCGCGCGTGGGGATTCCGTACGAGCAGGGATTTACAGATCACGATAGCGCGGGAGGAAGTCGGTACACGGACACATGAGAGCTGGAATCCGCGTTGAACTCGCTACCGCTCCAGTCTGCATGGCGGGACTCGAGCTCGAAACCAGCTAGCGACGCCATCAGATCGAGCTCAGCCGGCCAGATGTAGCGTTGCGGTGTTCGGAAGAGCCGCGTCTGTCCGTGCTCATCGAACCAGAAATGGTGCGACACGATTGCTTGACGAAGCAAGTCGTACGTGTCGACCGCGATGTAACCGGGCTCGTTTCGGCAGACGACGGCCGCCTGCACCAGGGGAAGCTTGCGGAGCTCGGGCACCCAGAGCTCGATGACGAACCGACCGCCGGGGACGAGGTGGCGAGCCGCGTTTCGAAAGCACGCCACCTGCTCGGCTTGGGTGAGCAGATTGGCGATCGTGTTGTACACGAGATAGACCAGTGCGTACTTCCCCGGCGCGATGGCCGTCGCCATGTCGCCAGCGACGACGGGGATGGTCGCTTCATCCACTTTCGTTCGCAGCTGCTCGATCATGGCGCGTGACAGCTCGATGCCGGTGACGGGGACCCCGCGCTCTCGGAGCGGGACTGCCACACGTCCGGTTCCGATGGCAAACTCGAGCGCCGCTCCGTTGCCGGCAAGCTTGGCAAGCCGTTCCACGGTGGGTCCCAGAACTTCAGCCGCGAACATGCCGGTGCCCGGCGTGTCGTAACTCGCAGCAGCGTCAACACCCCAAACTTTCTCTTCCTCTCTCATGCAGCAACACTCCCGCGAATTGTCGTGACGACTCAGCTCACCCGGCACGACGGTTGTCAAGAACCTCTCGGATAGCTCGCGGGACCGCGTTCAGCGGCACGCCGATCGTCGGCTGCCATGGTGGCATAGAGAGCGTCGCGAGGTTTCACGAGGGACAGGTCCATCCGCGGTATCTTAGCTTCCACCACGTTCCATAGAGTTCTGGGCATGCGGGATCTTCGGTCGACGACAGCGCCGCGTCAGGTTTCAACGCAGAGTTGGCCTGCGTCGCCGAAGTAGGACCAAGTCTGCCGAACGTCTTACTTTCTGACACTCAGAATTCGTGCCCGGCAATTGAATCGTGACGCGCCTCCCCGCTCCGGATACGCTTCCTGATCGTGCCGAAACGGAAGCCTCGCGGGCAATGGCTCACGGTCTGCATCGGTCTGTTCGGACTCGCTCAGTCCGCGTGCAGCTCGCCCAGCACCCAGGTCAGACCAGCAAACGCCGCGGTCGCAACGTCAGTCGCCGTAGCGCCGGCGGGGCTGCCCAACGCTCCAGGCACCCGCGGTTCGCCACCCGCGTCCTCGCAGCCTCAACCGTGGTCGAGCAACCCTCCATGGCGGACCGAACCCGAGGAACCCGAGGACGACGTCCAGGCGGAAGCCGAATCGTCCAACGAGTCTGATGAAAACGTCGACGAACTCGAGCAAACCGTATCGGAGGCTCCTGCGGCCAAAGCGGTCGACGTCTCGCAGCTGAGCAAGAAGGAGCTTCGGGAACTGAAGAAGCAGATGATCGCTGCCTCTATCGAAGAGTATGGCGG
>JALYWZ010000618.1 GCA_030852505.1 Myxococcota bacterium
CGGCCGCACGCACCTGATGGACGCGACCCCGCTCACCCTCGGACAGGAGATCGGCGGTTGGGCGGCGCAGCTCGAACACGGCGCGCGGCACCTCGAGAGCGCGCTGCCGCACCTGTCGGAGATCGCGCTCGGCGGCACCGCCGTCGGGACCGGCTTGAACACGCCGCCCGGCTGGTCCGAGCGCGTCGCAGCGCGCCTGTCGGAGCTCAGCGGGCACGCCCTCCGCTCGGCCCCGAACAAGTTCGAAGCCCTGGCGGGGTGCGACGCCTTCTCCTTCGCACACGGAGCGCTGAAGACGCTCGCGGCCTCGCTGATCAAGATCGCGAGCGACGTCCGCTGGCTGGCGTCCGGTCCGCGCTCGGGGCTCGGCGAGATCGAGATCCCCGAGAACGAGCCCGGCAGCTCGATCATGCCCGGCAAGGTCAACCCCACCCAATGCGAGGCGTTGATCATGGCGAGCGCGCGGGTGCTCGCCAACGACGTCGCGGTCGGCTTCGGCGCGGCGAGCGGCAACTTCGAGCTCAACGTGACGCGCCCGCTGATCATCGACGCGCTGCTCCAGAGCGCGCGGCTGCTGGCGGACGGCTGCGACAGCTTCCGCCGGCACTGCGCCATCGGCATCGAGCCGAACCTGCCGCGCATTCAGGAGCACCTCGAGCAGTCGCTGATGCTGGTGACCGCGCTTTCCCCGCACATCGGCTACGACGCCGCGGCCAAGATCGCCAAGAAAGCCCACGCCGAGGGCACGACGCTGCGCGCTGCCGCGCTCGCGCTCGGCCTCGTCTCCGACGAAGATTTCTCGCGCTGGGTGGACCCGCGGCAGATGCTCGGGCGTTAGTCTCAGGGGGTCGGCGCTCGCCGCGTTCGGTTCAGCTCTGCTGGCGCGGCCGCCCGAGCAGCCAGGTCACGAAGCCCACGACCATCGCCACGCTGAACACGCCGAGCCACCACATCGGCCGTGCGATGTCGGCGCTCGTGTGCTCGACCACGGTCTCGAACAACACCACCGCCAGCGCGCACAGCCCGTAGGCGGTCGCGCTGAACAAGACGGTGCGCTTCAAGCGCGACACCGCCTGCATTGCGCGCGGCGTGCTCGGCCAAACCTCGCGCGCCACGTGGCGGAACCACAACACCGAAGGCGTGATCACGAACGCGCCCGCGCCGGCCAGGGCCATGATCGACTCGGTCGACGTCGGTTCCTTTCCCGTCAACCGCAAGAGTGACGCGATCGCCGCCACCAGGTTACCGAGCAGCCAGGAGCCGCCGAGCAGCGTGTAGAAAACCAGCCCCGGCCGGGCCATCCGCACGCTGCGCGCGGACTCGGCCGCGCTGTCGTGGGAACCCGAGCTCGACACGGTCGTGCTCGCCGGAGCGTCCGTGACGAGCTCGTTCACCCCGTCGGACAAGGAGCCGGAGCCCGGGTCGAACGGCGAGAGCGCGCGGTCGAGCTCGCGCATGTTCGCGTAGCGCTCTTCGGGGCGCTTGGCCATGGCGCGCTGGATCACGAGCTCCAGCGGCAACGGGATCGAAACCTCGAGCGTGCTCGGGCGAGTCGGCTCTTGCGTGAGCACGGCGGTGAGCGTCGACATCGGATCCGGCGCGGAGAACGGCTTTCGCCCGGTCAGGCTCCGATACAAGATCGCGCCGACCGCATAGATGTCGGCGCGCAAGTCCACCTTGTCGCCGCGCGCCTGCTCCGGCGCCATGTAGTCCGGCGTGCCCATCACGGTGCCGGTCTTGGTCAGCTTGTCGTTGCCGTGGCCGACCTTCGAGATGCCGAAGTCGATCACCTTCACGAGCGCGCCGCCGTCCACGAGAAAGACGTTCTCGGGTTTGATGTCGCGGTGCACGATGCCGTGCTCGTGCGCGGCGCCGAGCGCACGGGAGACCTGGCGCGCGATGCGCACCGCCTCCCCGAGGGGCAGCTTCTTCAGCTTGGTCAGGTACTCGCCGAGCGGCTCGCCTTCGAGCAGCTCGGCGACCAGGAACGGCCGACCGTCGGGCCCCGTGTTGACGTCGTAAACCCCCACCACGTTCGGGTGCGTCAGCGTGCTCGCGGCCTGCGCCTCGCGCTGGAAGCGGGTCACGACGTCCGGCTGCCGCGCGAGGTCGGCGTGCAGGAGCTTCAGCGCAAAGCGCTTGCCGGCGAGGCGCACGTGCCGCGCCTCGTAGACCCGGCCCATCCCGCCTTCGCCGATCACCCGCAAAATCTCGTAGGTTCCGCCGAGCTGCTGGCCGATGAGCGTGTCTTCTTCCTCGTTCGGCGGGGCGCTCTCGAGCGGAGTCGCGTCGTGCGGGCAGACCTTGAAGTCCGCGGGATAACGCCCGCCGCAGGTGGGGCAGGCCAGCGCGGCTCCGAGGGGCGTCGACCCGGAAGGCAATGACGCCTCGCTGGACGCCGGCCCCTTCACGACCGGCGGCTCAGGCGTTATTGGGCGCGCCTCGGCCATGGCGGCTCATGGTAGCGCCCTCTCGCTCGGACGCCCATTGCCCGCGCGGTTCTCGAACCGATTTGTGCCACATGGACACACCGCCGCCGGTGTTCGAGACAGGTGTGCTGGAACTCCGGACTACCTTCGGATGACCACGTAGACCGTGCTTCCGCGACGGTTCACCAGCAAGAGCACATTGCCCTTGGCTTTGGTGTAGGCGTCTTGCAGCTGCTTCGGCGTGATCGCCGGCTTGCGATCGACTTCGAGCAGCACGTCCCCGGGCCGAAGGCCGGCGCGTGCGGCTGCACTGCGCGGATCGACTCCGGTGACCACCATGCCTTGCTGCACGTCACTCGGGATGTCGAACGCGCGGCGGTGCTCGGGCGTGATCACCTCGAGGCTGATGCCATCGAGCACGCTGGTGTTGCCGCTCGACGACGGCGACTGCGAGCTCCCGCTGCCCAGCGCGCCGTCGTTCGGCATCTCACCGAGCTCGACGCCGACGGTTTGCGGCTTACCGTCGCGATAAATGTCGAGCACGACCCGGTGCTTTGCACCGGTAGAAGCCACGGTGTTGCGGAACTGACCCGCCGACGTCACGGGACGGCCGTCGAGCTTGACGACGACGTCACCGCGCTTGAGGCCGGCACGCTCTGCGGGCGTGCCCGAGCGCACGTCGGAGAGCACCACGCCGCTCGCGACCGGGAGCTTCATCGCGGAAGCCAGCTCCGCATCGACCTCCTGGATCCCGACGCCGAGCCAGCCGCGCACCACGCGGCCGTCTCGCTTGAGGCTCTCCATGATCGGCTCGGCCATGTTGGTGGGGATCGCGAAGCCGATGCCCTGGCTGCCACCGCTGCGCGAGAGGATGGCGGTGTTGATGCCGACCAGCTGACCCTCCATGTTCACGAGCGCGCCGCCGGAGTTACCGGGGTTGATGGCCGCGTCGGTCTGGATGAAATCCTCGTAGTCCACGATGCCGAGATCGGCGCGCCCCTTGGCCGAGACGATGCCCATCGTCACCGTCTGCCCGACGCCGAACGGATTACCGATCGCGAGCACCACGTCGCCGAGGCGTAGCCGTGAAGAATCCCCGAAGGCGATCGGCTTGAGCCCGGTGACATCGCCCTGGATCTTGATCACCGCGAGATCGCTCTTCGGATCGGTGCCCACGACCTTGGCCGTGAACTCTCGCCGATCATAAGTCGTGACCTTGATCTCGGTGGCCTCTGCCACGACGTGATTGTTGGTGAGGATGGTGCCATCCGCCGACACGATCACGCCCGAGCCCATGCCCTGCTGGACGCGCTCCTGCGGGGGCCCGAAGAAGAACGGGAAGCCTTGTGGACCCTGGCTGCGGCCCACCTTCGTCAGCGCGATGTTCACCACGGAGGGCAGCGCGCGTTCCGTGATGTCCGCGATCGAGGCGCCGCCGGCCTGCGTCAGCGCCGGGCTCGGTAGCACCTGCACGGGCACGGCAG
>JALYWZ010000106.1 GCA_030852505.1 Myxococcota bacterium
GAGCAAGATCGGGCAACCGTTCGTGCCTTCCTACGTGATCAGCAAGTTCGCGTTGCGCGGGCTGTCGGAGGCGCTGCGCGCCGAAGTGGCGCCTGCCCGCGACATCCACGTCTGCACGCTGCTGCCCTACGCCTTCAACACCCCGCATTTCGAGAGCGGTGCGAACCACCTCGGGCGCGACGCCCACGCCATGGCGCCCGCGCAGGACCCGGGCGTCGTGGCGAGGGCGCTCGTGGATCTGGCAGACCACCCGCGTCGAGAGCGCCACGTGCCGCGCAGCGCCCTGCTCGGACTCGGCATGCACGCGCTCTTCCCGCGCACCGTGGAGCGGCTGGTGTTCCATGCCTTGAGCGAGTGGCACTTCGGCTACGAGCTCGAAGCGCCGACCGCGGGCAATCTGTTCGCGCCGTCCGGCGAGCGCCCGCGGGTCCGCGGCTCTCGCCCGCCGCGCGCACCGGTATCGGTGATCGTCGGTTTCTTACTCCGCAACCTGCTCGGCGTTCTCCGTCCCTCGCCCGTGGCCACGCATCCGCCGGAACCGCATGAGCTCGCCCAGGCTGGCGCTCGCTAGGATCCTCATTTGAGTCGCACTCCGTTCCGTCGTTCGAGCTACGGCGCGGTCGTCGTCGGAAGCGGGCCGAACGGCTTGGCGGCCGCCGTCGCGCTGGCGAAGACCGGGCTCTCGGTGCTGGTGGTCGAGGCTCGCGCCACGATCGGCGGCGGCACTCGCACCGAGGAGCTCACGCTCCCCGGATTTTTCCACGACGTGTGCTCGTCCGTGCACCCGCTGGCGCTGGCGTCGCCGTTCTTCCGGCGCTTGTCGCTCGAGCGCTACGGTCTGTCCTGGATCGAGCCGCCGACCCCCGTTGCGCACGTCCTCGACTCCGATCGCGTCGTCACCCTCGAACACTCGCTGGATGCGACGGCGGCGTCCTTCGGGCGCGACGGCAGCGCCTATCGACGGCTATTCGAGCCGTTCGTCTCGAGCTTCGACGAGCTGCTGGAGGCGATCTTGGGCCCGCTACGCTTCCCCGAACATCCGGCGCTGCTCGCGCGCTTCGGGCTGCCCGCGCTGCGCTCGTTCCAGGGCCTCGCGCGTTCGCGGTTTCGTGGCGAGGAGGCGCAGGCGGTGCTCGCCGGCATTGCAGCTCACGCCATGCTGCCGCTCGATCGGCTGGCCACGGGCTCGATCGCGTTGCTGCTCGGAGCCGCGGGCCACGCCGTGGGATGGCCTATCGCACGCGGCGGCTCGCGCTCTATCAGCGCGGCGCTCGCGGCTCTGCTCGGGGATCTCGGCGGGGAGATCGTGGTGGATTTCGAGGTCCGCGCGCTCGAGCAACTGCCGCCGGCCCGGGCTTACCTGTTCGACACGAGCCCGAGGGCCTTGTGCGAGATCGCGGGCGCGCGCCTGCCCGACAGCTACCGCACGGCCGTGAAGCGCTTTCGCTACGGCCCCGGAGTTTTCAAGGTGGACTGGGCGCTCGACGGGCCCATTCCGTGGACGGACCCGGCTTGCAGCCGTTCGGCGACCGTCCATCTAGCGGGTAGCCTGGAGGAGGTCGCCAAGGCCGAAGCGCTGGCGCACGCGGACGTCGTCGCCGAGGCGCCGTTCGTGATCCTGACTCAGCCTTCCCTGTTCGACGAAACGCGCGCGCCGGCCGGCAAACACCTGGCGTGGGGTTACTGCCACGTGCCGCACGGCTCCGCGGTCGACGCGACGGAGGCCATCGAAGCGCAAGTAGAGCGCGCCGCGCCAGGCTTTCAGAAACGGATCCTGGCGCGGGCGGTCAAGAGCGCGCAGTCCCTCGAGCAGTACAACCCGAACTACATCGGCGGCGACATCAACGGCGGCATGGCGAGCCTCAGCCAGCTGTTTTTTAGACCGCTGGTTCGCGCCGATCCGTACGCGACCCCGGCGCCGGACCTGTTCCTGTGCTCGTCCTCCACCCCCCCGGGTGGCGGCGTGCACGGCATGTGCGGCTACTGGGCGGCGCGCAGCGCGCTCCGCAACGTCTTCGGCGGCTAACGCGCCTTCTCGGAGGCGAGCTCGGCCCTCGCGGCGCCCATCGCGGTCTTGACCTTCTGACGCTCCTCGATCGGCGGGAGCACCGCGTTCATGCCGAGTGACGCGATCCAGAGCTCCCGGCACCAACCCTTCGTGTGATAGAGGTGCTCGTCTTCCTGGTCTTCGATCTGGTCGTAGGCTTCGCGCAGCGCCTCGGCCTCGGCGCCTTCCAGGTGCTCGGCGCACTTACCGATCAGCGTCCAGTCCAGGTGGTCCTTGGTCTCGGCCAGAACCACGCATTCGCTGGCGACGAGCTCGGCGGCATCCGCGTCGTCTCCCGAGAGCGCGAGCTTCATGGCCTCGACCAGCGCGGCGCCCAGGTGACGCACGATTTTCCGCCCGTTGGTTTCGCGTTTCGGGTCGAGCCGCAGGGCTTTGCACACGGCTTCCAGTGCGGCCACGTGCGTGCGCGTCTGCTCCAGGTACTCCTTCCACTCCTTGCGCAGGTCCTGATTCCGCGCGCACTTGACCGCGGTCTCGTACACCTTGACTCCGCCCATTTCGTGCTCGAGCGACTGCAGCACGAGCTCTTCGATTCGATGGTTGTTCATGTCTTGCCTGTGGTTCGACGGTTTTCGAGCGGGCGCCTAGACGGGCGGTGGATCCATTTCGCGATCGTGGTGGCGGTGCTTCGCGATCGCCTCGACGAAGCGCGGCAAGGCCTTCTGCACGCTACCGGGCTTGTCGACGATCACGCCCGGATCGGGCTGACCGGACTCGAGGAACGCCGCCGCGCCCGCTCCCTCGACCAGATCGGCGCCGGCGCCCAGAGCCAGGATCGGCTTGGCGTGGCGGTACTGATCCTTGATGAACTCGAGCGCGTGCCCCACGTTGCCGAGGATCTCCGTGGCTTCCTTGCCGCCCGGGGCGGCCATGGCGTCGAACAGCACGGACGGCATCGCTTCGAACGTCACCTCCACCTCGAGCTCGTCCCCCTGTTCCGTCTCGACCGCTCCGAGGCGCGGCCCGACGTAGCGGGGCACGGCACCCTGCGCAAGCAAGCCCGCGTGAAGCGCTCGCGCCGCCTCACCGTCCACACCATCCGCCACGAAAATCGCGATCTTGCGCGTCGCGATGCTGCCGTTACCCGGGCGAGCAAACAGCGACAAAGCCGGGGAGCGCTCGACCTCGGGTTTGACGGGAGTGCGCAAGAGCTTCGGCAACGGCTTCGGCATCTCCATGCCGAGCTCCGCGGCCAACTGCCGAGCCAGCTCGGTGTCGACGTTGGCCAGCATCGCCACGACGCGCTCGCGAACCGCAGGCACCTGGACCTTCGTCAGCTCGAAGCGGAAGCCCCGGCGGATGTGCGCCTGCTCGATCGGCGTCTGGCTGCGATAAAAGAGCGTGGCTTGAGTGTAGTGGTCGGCGAAGCGCTCGGGTTTGCCGCGCACCTTGGCGGCCTCGTCCTCCACTGGCTCCCGAAACGACGTGAACCCGGCCGTGCCCGCCTGGAACGGGCACCCGCCGGCCAGCGAGTTCGGCTCGTAGGCGACGCGACCGCGGTGGATCGCCTGCCGGTGCATGCCTTCTCGCTGGTTGTTGTGCACCTGAGCGATCGCGGCGTTGATCGGGATTTCGTGGAAGTTCGGCCCGCCAAGCCGCGAAATCTGCGTGTCCACGTAGGAATGGATGCGCGCCGAAAGCAGCGGGTCGTTCGAAAAGTCGAGCCCCGGCACGATGTGCGCGGCGCAAAACGCGACCTGCTCCGTCTCGGCGAAGAAGTTGTCGGGGTTGCGGTTCAGGACCATCCGCCCGATCGGCTTTACCGGCACCAGCTCTTCGGGGATCAGCTTGGTCGAGTCCAAGACGTCGAAGCTGAACCGCTCGGCGTCGCGCTCGGAGAACAGCTGAACCCCGAGCTCGTACTCGGGAAACGCCCCGGATTCGATGGCTTCCCACAAGTCGCGACGATGAAAGTCCGGATCTGCGCCGCAAATCTTGAGTGACTCGTCCCAGTCGAGCGAATGGGTGCCGAGCAGCGGCCGCCAGTGGAACTTCACGAACGTGGACTTGCCCTGGGCGTTCACGAACCGGAACGTGTGCACCCCGAAGCCCTGCATCATGCGGTAACTCCGCGGCAGGGTCCGATCCGACATCGCCCACATCAGCATGTGAGTCGATTCCGGCATCAGCGACACGAAGTCCCAGAACGTGTCGTGCGCCGTGGACGCCTGGGGGATGGCGAAATGGGGCTCCGGCTTGGCCGCGTGCACGAGGTCCGGAAACTTCATGCCGTCTTGAATGAAGAAAACGGGGATGTTGTTGCCGACCAGATCCCAGTTACCCTCGTCCGTGTAGAACTTGACCGCGAAGCCGCGCACATCGCGCGGTGTGTCGGGGGAGCCGCGCTCGCCGATCACGGTCGAGAAGCGCACGAACACCGGCGTGCGCTTGCCCGCCTCCGCGAACAGCGAGGCGCGGGTGACGTTGGAGAGCGGCTCGTAACACTCGAAGAATCCATGCGCGGCAGAACCGCGGGCGTGGACGACGCGCTCCGGGATGCGCTCGTGATCGAAGTGCGTGATCTTCTCTCGAAGGACGAAATCCTCGAGCAGCGTGGGGCCGCGTAGGCCTGCCTTCAGCGAGTTCTGGTTGTCGCTGACCGGCACGCCCTGGTTCGTGGTCAGCACGCGGTCCGTGGCGTCGGTGCGGACGCGATCCAGCGGTAAATTTCCCGGGTTCAGGCCGAGGTTCGGCTTGCCCGTGCCGGCCTTGTCCGAAGCGATCGCCTCGCTCAAGGTGCTGCCCGTCACGCTGGTCGAAGCGGGCTTCGCGGTCACCCCCCGGGGTGGCTTCAGCGCGGCGCTGCCGTGCTCCGCGGCCTTGTTGGAGTTGAACGGCATGGCCGCGGCCAGCGCTTGCGTCCCTTCGAGCTTCTGAACCAGCGCGTCACGGTAGCGATCGTCGCGTCGCGCTCGAGCCGGCCCGCTCACGGTCGATCGAGCGCTCGTTGCCGCTTCGCCTCCAGCTCGGGCTGGCTTACGAGCGCGCGACGAAGGAGCAGACTTCTTGGTTCCCATATTGGCCCGCGCCATACGCAACATTCGAGCCAGGTGTGGGGCTGCTTGGATTCACTGGAAACGAAGCCCGACCAGGGTAGTGATCAGGCGCTCTTGCCACGTGTACCGCGCTACGCGGGGCAGGCTTGCGTCGCCGACATGACGAACACCCGTCGGGTGAAACCGCCAGTTGAAGATTCCGTGACTGCGTCGGATGGTTCCCGACATCGGAGTCAGAAAGTGGCTCTAAAAGTTACGTGGAACGCCACCACGGACGCGGCGACCTGGGTAGTCCTGAACGATCAGACCGGAGAAGTGATGGGAGCCGTTCAGCTCGAGGGCAAGCCGCTCGATCAGCAAAACTCGCCGAGAAAATACGAAGTTTTCGGCCCGCAGCTCGGTGTGCCGCCGGAGGGTGGGACCGTCGAAGCGGGCATCGTCGAAGACGCCCAGGTGCTCGAGCTCTGGACCAAGCACCAGGTGCCCCGATCCGCAGACCACAAGGAGGAAAACAATGGAGCGCGTGCTCCTGGTTGAAGACGATCTCGACCAGCTCGAGATCCTATACTGGGTGATTGTCGATCACGGGTGTGACGTGCGCACGGCGAATACCGCCAAGGCGGCGGTCTCGCTCGGCAAACAGTTCCGTCCGACGCTGCTCGTGACGGATTTCTTGCTCTCGCACGACGTCACCGGCATCGAGGTGATTCGGGAGCTGCGCAAGACCGACCCGAACCTTCCCGCGCTCTTGATCACGGGGGCGCCGGCGGCCGATTGGAGGCCCGCCGTGGAAGCGCTCGGGAACGTCGACGTCATTCGAAAGCCGTTCACTCGCGCCGAGTTCCTCGGGCGCATCGAGAGCATGAAGCGGGCCGCGTAGGAGCCAGAGTGCGAAATTCGCTTGGTACGCTGGCGCTTATCGCGGTGTCGGTCGTGGCCTGTCGCGAGCACCACAAAGAATCGCCGGCAAAGGCAACGCCGGCCCTCGCCGGACACCTCGCGCTCCCAGGTGAGGTGGGCAATCGCGCCGAATGGCCGATGGCCACGGGCGACCATCGCAACTTGCGCTTCAGCCAGCTCGAGCAGATTTCCGCCGCCAACGTGCGGGATTTGAAGCCGGTCTGGCGTTTCAAAACGCACATTCCGCGCGGGCACGAGGCTGCGCCGCTCGTGGTCGGGGCCACGATGTACTTCGTCACTCCGTATCCCAACGCCGTCTACGCCTTCGATTTGACGAAGGGCGGCGCCGTGAAATGGAAGTACGAAGCCAAGCCGTCACCAGCAGCGCAGGGAGTGGCCTGCTGCGACGTGGTCAATCGCGGCGCCGCAATCGCCGACGGGCGGCTGTTCTTCAACACGCTCGAC
This sequence comes from Myxococcota bacterium, assembly GCA_030852505.1. Lineage (GTDB taxonomy): Bacteria > Myxococcota_A > Polyangia > Polyangiales > Polyangiaceae > PMG-095. The sequence continues at coordinate 6,430 of JALYWZ010000106.1, forward strand.
GCCGCCACGATCGCGCTCGACACGGAGGACGGGCACGAGCTCTGGCGCACGCCGCTCGGCAATCCCGGGATCGGCGAGACGATGACGATGGCTCCCCTCGTCGTGAGGGACAAAGTCCTGGTCGGAAACAGTGGCGGCGAGCTCGGCGTGCGGGGCTGGCTCACCGCGCTCGATGCGGCAGACGGTCACGTCGTCTGGCGGGCGCACAGCACGGGTCCGGACGCGGAAGTCCTGATCGGACCCGAATTTCAGCCGCACTACGCGATGGATCGCGGCGAGGACCTGGGGGTTCGAACGTGGCCTCCGGGCCGCTGGCAGACCGGCGGCGGCACGGTCTGGGGGTTCCTCTCGTACGATCCCGCGCTCGACCTCGTCTACTACGGCACCGGCAACCCCGGACCTTGGAATTCCGAGCTGCGGCTCGGGGACAACAAGTGGACCTCGGGCATGTTTGCGCGCAAGCCCGACACCGGCGCTGCGGTCTGGTTCTATCAGTTCAGCCCTCACGATCACTTCGACTACGACGGCGTGAACGAAATGGTGTTGCTCGACGCGGTGGTTCGCGGCGAGCCGCGCAGCCTGGTGGTGCATCCGGATCGCAACGGCTACGTCTACGTCCTCGATCGCAAGACGGGCGAGGTGCTGTCGGCGACGCCGTTCGCTCACGTCACCACCAGTCGTGGTGTGGACCTCGGGAGCGGGCGCTACCAGGAGGTGGCCTCCAAGACTCCGGGCTTGTCGCGGACCGTGCACGAGATTTGCCCGGCCTCGCCCGGAGCCAAAGACTGGCAGCCATCGGCCTTTTCTCCCCGGACGGGGCTGCTCTACATCCCACACAACAACCTGTGTCAGGACGTCGAGGCGACGGAAGCCAACTACATCGCCGGCACTCCGTATCTCGGTGCCAACGTGAAGATGTATGCCGGCCCCGGCGGCCACCGCGGCTGGTTCACGGCCTGGGATCCGCTCGCCGGTCGGGCCGTCTGGCGTGTCGCGGAAGACTTTCCGGCGTGGAGCGGCGCGCTGACGACGGCGGGCGGGCTGGTCTTCTACGGGACGATGGACGGCACCTTCAAAGCGCTCGACGCCCAGACGGGCAAGGAGCTGTGGCGGTACCGCGCAGCCTCCGGCGTCATCGGGCAGCCCACGAGCTACCTCGGACCGGACGGACGCCAGTACATCGCCGTCGCCTCGGGCGTCGGGGGCTGGGCGGGCTCGATCGTCACGGGCAAGCTGGACGCGCGCGATCCCACGGCTTCTCTAGGCTTCGTCTCGGCGATGGCCGATCTGCCGGCTCGCACCAAGCCCGGCGGAGAGCTCCTGGTGTTCGGCTTGCCATGAGAGCGGCGGCGATCCTCGTCTCGGCGCTGTGTGCGAGCTGCTCGTATCCGGGCAGCGTGCGTGAAGGTGCAGGCACACCAAACCGCCTGCGGGTCTGCGCCGATCCGAGCGCCCCGCCCTTGTCCGACCGCAACGAGACCGGCCTCGAGAACCGGCTGGCCTCGCTAATCGCCCGCGACCTCGCCCTGCCGCTCGAGTACACGTACTGGCCTCAACGCCGGGATTTTCTGCGCAACACGATCCGGGCGAAGCGCTGCGACGTGGTGATGGGCGTGCCCGAGGGCTTCGACGCGCTGCTCACGACGCGCCCCTATTACCGCTCGAGCTATGTGTTCGTTCAGCCCGCATCGCTCGACCCTCCGTTGCGCTCGTTCGACGACCCGCGCCTCGGCTCGCTCAGGATCGGCGTGCAGCTGGTGGGCGACGATGGCTTCGATACGCCTCCGGTCCACGCCTTGGTCCGCCGCGGCCTCGCCGATCGCTTGATCGGCTTCCCGGTGCAGCGCGATCGCCTGGAAAAGGGCACTCGCTCCACGATCGTCACGGCGCTCGACCGCGGTGAGCTCGACGCCGCCGTCGTGTGGGGGCCGGCTGCCGCGTTCTACGCACGGACCGTCACTCGCCCGCTCCGCCTCGAGCCGGTGGCCACAGCGCCAGGCGACCCACCCATGCGCTTCGCTATTTCCGTCGGTGTCGCGCGCTCCGCAAAAACGCTGCACGCGCGCATCGACGAGGCTCTCCTGCGCCGCCAGCCGCAGATCGCGGAGCTGCTCGGCGACCCGGCGGCTACGCAAACGGAGCCGATCCGATGAGCCGGGGGATGTTTCTCGCGCTGCTCCTCAGCTGCTGCCACGAGGAAGACCGCGTCTTTCGCGAAGGCCCACCGGCGCCGGCGCCCTCGGCTCCGACGCTCGCGATCCGGGAATCGAATGCCTGGAGCGTCGCCGAAGGGAAGCGGCTCTTCTCCTGGTACAACTGCGTCGGTTGCCATTCGAACGGCGGCGGCGGCATGGGGCCGGCGTTGATGGACGCGGCTTGGCTCTATGGTTCGGAGCCGGAGGCCGTCTACTCGAGCATCGCTCACGGACGCCCGCGGGGCATGCCCGCCTTCGGCTCGCGAGTGCCGGAGCAAGAGCTCTGGCAATTGGTCGCTTACGTGCGCTCCCTCGCCTCACTCGTCCCCGCGGCGGCGGCGCCCGGGCGCAACGACTCCATCGGAGGGCTCGAGCCCGAATCCCAGCTCGATCCCCCCGAGCTCCGCGCGAGCCAGAAATGATTCCCGGACTCGAGCTCCCGACCGACCCCTCGGTGCTCGCTCCAGCGGGTGACGCGGCAGCCAAGCTCGAGCAGCTGTGGTGGGCGTTTCTGTGGCCTGCGTTCGCCGTCTGGCTGCTGGTGCTGGTGTTCGTCGGCATCGCGGTGCTGCGCGGGCCCGCCGCCATCCTCGACCCGCTGCGCCTCGCCGAGGGAACGCGGCGCCGGCTCACGCGCTCTGTCGCCGTCGCGACCGGGCTCACCGTGCTGGTCTTGCTCGGGTTCTTGTTCGCGAGCTCGTGGTACGGGCCGCATCAGAGCAGGCCGGTCCCCGGCAGCCTTTCAGTGAAGCTCGGCGCGCGCCAGTGGTGGTGGCGCATCGAATACCCGGGAAAGACACCGTCCGAGACCGTCGTCACCGCCAACGAGCTGCACCTGCCCGCCGGGCGCACGGTCGTGCTCACGCTGGGCTCGGTCGACGTCGTCCACAGTTTGTGGATCCCCGAGCTCTCCGGCAAGCGCGACCTGATCCCGGGTCGGGTATCGGACCTCGTGATCCGCGCCGAGCGACCCGGGGTGTACCGCGGCCAATGCGCCGAGTTCTGCGGGGCGCAGCACGCCCACATGGGCCTGCTCGTGTTCGTGGAGCCGCCGGCTACCTTCGAGCGCTGGCTGGCAGCGCAACGCGCTCCCGCGCGCGCGCCCGAAAC
>JALYWZ010000619.1 GCA_030852505.1 Myxococcota bacterium
CGGCCGGTTCGGGCGGCGCGCTCGGCGCGTGCAAGGGCGGAGTCACGACGCCCGCGACGGACACGGCCAAGTTCCCCTTCCCTCAACACCGCTTCAGCGACGCCTGCATCTACCCGACCGCTTGCGACGCGATGGACGTGAGCGTCGGCTGGGAAAAGTACAAGGCGCTCCTGGTGGTCGACGGCGGCAACGGCAGCTTGCGCGTGCGCCGCCCGGAGAACTCGGACGACACGGTGTCCGAGGGCATGTCGTACGGAATGCTGTTCGCCGTGTACATGAACGACAGGGACACGTTCGACAAACTCTGGGCCTATACCCAGTCGAAGTTCGACGACAAGGGCCTGATGCACTGGCAAATCCGCGCCGACGGCAGCATCCAGGGTCGGAACTCGGCGACCGACAGCGACGAAGACATCGGCTTCGCGTTGATGATGGCGGACAAGCAGTGGGGCGGCTTCGGCGACGTCGCCAAGAGCTACCTCGGCAAGGTGCTCGCCAACGACTTCCAGGGGGACGGCACGATCAAGGGCGGAGATTTGTACGACGACGTGAACCCGTCCTACCTCGCGCCGGCTTTCTACCGCGCCTTCGCCAAGTACACGGGCGAGAACCGCTGGAACCAGATCATCGACAAGTCGTACGACATTCTGAACGGCGCCGCGCACGAGACGACGGGGCTCGTCCCCGACTGGACGAACGGGCGAGGCAACGATTACAAGTACGACGCGGCTCGTACGCCGTACCGGATCGGCATCGACGCTTGCTGGAACAAGGAGCCGCGCGCCAAGGCCTACGCCGAGAAGGTGAGCGCGTTCTTCGCGATGGTCGGCGTCGAGAACATCCGCGACGGCTACGCGCTCGACGGGACCAAGCTCAGCGACAACAAGAACTCCACGTTCATCGGGCCGGCAGGCGTCGCGGGCATGGCCGCCAATCAGACACAGCTCGTCAACGACGCGTACGCGCAGGTCGCGATGGACCTCCAGGCGGGCACCGAGAGCTACTACAACCTGTCGTGGGCGCTGTTCACCGGCTTGATGATGACCGGAAACTTCGTGGACTATTCGAGTTTTTAGTTTTGGGTTTCGGCGGCACACGTCCCCAGACCCCCAGACGGCGCTGTCAGCCAGAATTTCGCGTGCGGACCTGCGCGTCCAGGGTCTGGCGCAGCATGCGCTCCACCAGACCCACGACTCGCTCCGACTCGCAGTCCAGGAGCATCTCGTGGTTGCAGCGCTCGAGGAAGACGCGCTGCTTTTCCTGGGACGCGACGTGCTCGTAGATGTAGTCGGCTGAGGCGGGCTTGATCACGCGATCTTGCCGCGCGTGCAGCACCAGGATCGGAGCGCGCACCTGGCCGAGCAAGCCGCGCACGACCCGGCCGTAGGCGTGCAGCGACACCAGCGCGTCGGTGGCGAAGCTCTTGTAGTTGGTGCTGCTGCGGGCGAGCGCGCGATCGGCGTAGCCCCGGCCCGAGGTGGGGGTCCACATGTCCACGAGGCGCGCGATCAGCTTGCTGGCGTGGACGAGCGGGCTCTTGATGTACAACGCCGCCCCGAGCGTGATCACGGCCGCGACGTCGTCGGGGTGCCGCGCGGCGAGCTCGAGCGCCACGAGGCCGCCCATCGACAAGCCGCAGACCGCGACCTGGTCGGCTTCCTGCCGGAGCTCGAGCAGCGCGGCTTCGGCGTCTGCGTACCAGTGCTCGTGGCGCACCCCGCGCAGGTCCTCCGGGCGCGTGCCGTGGCCGCGCAACACCGGCGTGCGGTAGGGCAGGCCGAGGCGCTGGGCGACCGGAACCAGCGGGCGCACGGCGTCGAGGCTCGACGTGAAGCCGTGCAGGATCAGACAGGCCAGGGGTTTCTTGGAGCTCACGTCCGGCCTACAGGCGTTCCCAATCGACCACGCCGCGTACCTCGGGCGAGAGCGAGTCGAACTGGGCCTGCAAGCCCTCGCGATCCAGGCTCGGCGGGGCCTTCACCACGAACGCGAACTCGCGCTTGATGAACTTGGTCTGCTCACCGATGATCGTGCAGCCCGCGGCGGCAATCATGGCTCGGTAGGCGCGAGTGGCGTCGTGCATCTGCTGCTCGCCCACGCCCGAGACGCGGATGATGCCCGCGATCTGCTGCTCGAGCGCGAAGATCAAGAGCCAGCCGATCACCGTCGCCGGCACGGCCACGATGAAGATCTTCAGACCGCAACACAGGCCGACCACCGTGACCAAGATCACGCGCCCGGTGTCCTTGGCTTCGCCGACCATGGTCCGGAAGCGCAGCAGGCCGCCGATGCCGAAGATCACGAACGCCATCGCCGGCTGCACCTCGACGATCAACGCCACCACCGCCGCCACGACGGCGTACATCAACAGCGTCTTCGGCTGCTCGAAGTGCTCGAGCGTAGACAGCCGGCGCCGCGTGGCGGGGTGATAGGCGATCACCGCGCCGAGCACCAGCGCCAGCGTGAGCACCACGACCATGTCGAGCAATAGCCAGCCCTCGGTGAAGCTGGTCCATCCCTCGAGCAGCACTTCGGGGCCGCTCGCCTTCAGCGGCTGGGGTGTGTCGTGAAGCTCGGGCATTTTCGGCGCAGCCTAGCGCAGCACGGTACCCCGGCACTACCTCCTCAAGGCAGCCTTCGCCCATCCTTCAGGCAGCGCTCGACGTAGCTTTGGACCAGCTCGCGCTGCTGCTCGCCGAGCTCCACGAACTCCACGCCGAAGAAGTGCTTTGCGCCCTGGCGCACGCCGTGGCGAATCACTCCCCGCGCCTTGAACGGGCGCTCGGCTCCCAGCTTGACGATCAGCTCGACCTCGCTGTCGATGTCGCAGCCCTGGAAGTCGTGCCGGACGAACACGCCCACGCCGCCGACGCTGATGTCCCGGGCCACCAGCACCTCCAGGAAGCCGTCCCCCATGATGTCGATCCGCACGGGCTCCGCGTCGAGCGGGCGCGCGCGCGGGGCCTTGCGTTGCTCGCGCACCCTGGAACTTTACAACCCTTTGCGCGGCGGGGCGCGCTGATTTCCCGAAGCCTGTAGGAGGGCCTCGCACCGAGCGCGTCAGCGCGAGCTTCGGGACCGAGCGCGTCAGCGCGAGCTTCGGGACCGAGCGCGTCAGCGCGAGCTTCGGGACCGAGCGCATCAGCGCGAGCTTCGGGACCGAGCGCGTCAGCGCGAGCTTCGAGACCGCGGGCGCGTGAGCCCGACGACCACGCGCTTGCTCGAGCCGTCCAGCGTGACCTTGCGAGTCGTGTAGCCCTTGTGAAGCACCTCGAGCACGACCTTCTTACCCTTCGGCACGTCGAACTCGTAGGGCGGCTTCTGGGTCACGCCGCGCCGGCCGACCTTGGAATCGGGCGGGTGGACCACCAGGCGCACGCGGGTCGCTCCCGGCGGGACCGGCTTGCTCGTCACTCCCGAGGGTGACGACTTACGCGCCGCGGGTTCCGCGGGCTCCGCGCGTTCGGCCGGTTTCGCTTGCGGCGTCTCGCTCGCCGCGGGCGGGGGTTCCTCCGGCTTTTTCGCGGCGTCCTTCTCGCTCGGCGTAGTTTCGGCCGGTGGCGCGACGACCGGAGCGGCTTCGCTCCGCGTCGTTCCGACGGCAGCCTTCGGCTCGGGTCTGGCGGGCTCTGGAGCGCTCCCGGAGCGGAGGAACAGGACCGCGGCGGCCGCGATGGCTAGAGGCGCACCGAGCTTCCAGAGCCAACCGCGACTGGACGCCCGTTCCGGTGAGGGGGCCGGCGTCTGCAATGAAGCAGGCGCCACGCTGGGCGCGGCTGTAGTCGGGGCCGTGGCGGCGCGCGGGATTGGAGTCAGCGTCGCGACGCGCGGCGACGCCGCCTCGGTTGGGCGAGCGAGTGGCATCGACCCCGACTCCAACTCCGGGGAGTCGAGCCCTGGATCTTCCC
>JALYWZ010000620.1 GCA_030852505.1 Myxococcota bacterium
GGTCGGCGCGTGCTGTGTCTGACCATCGACCCGGCGAAGCGCCTGTTCGACCGGCTGGGGCTCGACGCGGGCTCCGCCGACGAGCAGCGCCTCGATCCGGCGCCGTTCGCCGCGGCCGGCATCGCGCTGAAGGGCGAGCTCACCGTGGTCATGCTCGATACGAAGCACACCTTCGACGAGCTCGTGCGACGGCACGCCTCGAGCCCCGCCGCGGCCGAGCGCATCCTCGGCAACGAGTTCTACGAGTACGTATCGACGCAGCTTGCGGGCACCCAGGCGTACATGGCCATGGAAAAGGTGCTGAGCGTGCTGTCCGACGAGCGCTACGACCTGGTGGTGCTCGACACGCCGCCGACGGCCGACGCGCTCGACTTTTTGGACGCGCCCGGGCGCTTGATCGAGACGCTCGACAGCCCGGCCTTGCGCTGGCTCGGTGACGTGTTCGAGCGCTCGGGGCGGCTCAGCTTCAACCTCGTGGCGCAGGGCATCGCGTTCGTGTTGAAGACGCTCGCGAAGCTCACGGGGCAGGGCTTTCTCGAACGGCTCTCGGAGTTCGTGAGCGAGGTGAACCAGCTCTTCGGCGGGTTCCGCGAGCGCGCTGAGCGCGTCTCGGCAGCCTTCAGAAAGCCCGAGTTCGCGTACTTGCTCGCCGCGACCGCTTCGCCCAACGCTCTCGACGAGGCGCAATTTTTCGCCGAACGCTTGCAACGGCTCGGGCTCGGGGCGGGCGGCGTGATCGTCAATCGCGTACGCCGCTCGGGGCTCTCGGCGCCCGGGCGTGCGGAGCTCGAAGCCGAGCTCGTGCGACGCGGGCTCCCCGTCGAGAACGACCTCGCGGGGCGCGTGCTCCGCGCGCTCGTCGAAGAGAGCGCTCTCGCTGACGCGGAGCGGAAAACCCTCGAGGCGCGCAAGGCTGCTCAGCTGTCGCCGGAGCGCATCCCGTGGGTGCTCGAGGTCCCTGCGCTCGCCGACAGCGTGAACGACGTCGCGACGCTGGTCGCGGTCAGTCGCTGCCTCGTTCCGTCCGGCGCTTCATCCGGTAATGCACCGTGATCGGAACGGATTCGAAGCCGAACGCGTCGCGCAGCTGGTTCGAGACGAAGCGCTGGTAGCTCTCCTTCAAGTGCTCCGGATGGCTGCACACCGCCACGAACACCGGAGGCGAGGTCTCGGCTTGCGTCACGTAGTAGATACGGGGAGCGCGCCCCCCGTCGGTCGGCGGCGGGCGCTTGGCCAGCACCTCGTCGAAGAAGCGATTCAGCTCCGACGTGGTGATCCGCCGGCGCATTTCCTGCCCCGCGCGCTCGGCGGTGCGCATCAAATCCGCGACGTGCTCGCCGGTCTTGGCGCTGATGCCGACGATCTGGATCCAGCGCGCGAAGTTGAGCGTCTCCCGGGTGGTCTTCAGCACCTCGGCGCGCTGCTTCTTATCGAGTAGATCGAGCTTGTTCAGCGCCACGACGACCGCGCGCCGCCGCTCGATCGCCAGGCCTATCAAGCGCGTGTCCTGCTGGGTGAGGCCCTCGGTGGCGTCGGAGACCAACACCGACACCTCGGCGCGCTCGAGCGAGCGGATCGCGCGCAGCACGCTCACGAGCTCGATGCCCTGCTCCACGTGCGACTTCCTGCGAATGCCCGCGGTGTCGACGATCACGAACGGCTTGCCCTCGAACTCGATGCGCTGGTCTACGGGATCGCGGGTGGTGCCGGGCCGTGAGTCGACGAGCGAGCGTTCTCTGCCAGCCAGGCGGTTGAACAGCGACGACTTGCCGGCGTTGGGGCGGCCGACCAGGGCGATGCGCGGCTCGCGGCCGGATTCGTCGCGTTCTTCGCGCGCGTTCTCCGGCAAGAGCGGCAACAGCGCCTGGACGAGCTCGGCGGTGCCGCGGCCGTGCAGCGCGGAAACCGGCACGATTTCCGGCAGCCCGAGCTCGTAGAGCGGGCCGATGCCGAGCGCCGCGTCGCGCGAGTCGACCTTGTTCGCCACGTACAACGTGGGCTTGCCACCCTCGCGCAAGAGCTGCACGGCGTCGCGGTCGGGCGCCGTGGGCGGCAGCGAGCCGTCGAGCACGCAGATCACGACGTCCGCCTCGTCGATCGCCGAGCGCACGTGGCGCACGATGCCGAGCTTCATCGGATCGTCACTCTCGGGATCGAAGCCGCCGGTGTCGATCAGCGAGATCGTCCGCCCAGACAGGTGCGCGGTCGCGTAATGGCGATCGCGCGTCACGCCGGGCATGTCGTGGACGATCGCCAGGCTCTTGCCGACCAGGCGGTTGAAGAGCGTGCTCTTGCCGACGTTGGGCCGGCCCACGATCGCGACGATCGGTGTCACGACTGCTGCTTTCTGCGGCGCCGCACCGGCCGCGCTCCGGATTTGTCCCCGGCCTTGCCTTCGATCTCGCTCACCTCGTAGCCGAGCTCGGTCAGCATCCGCGGCGCGTTCTTCCAGCGCTCGGTCACGCGCACGAACAGCTCGAGGTGCGAGCGTTTGCCGATCATGGCCTCGATCCGCTGGCGCGCGGCCGAGCCTATCCGCACCAGCATCGCGCCGCCCTGGCCGATCAGGATCCGCCGCTGGCCGACCTTCTCGACGTGGATCGTGGCGCCGATACGCGCGAGCGGGCCGTCTTCGTAGCGATCGATGGTCACGGCCACGGCGTGGGGCACCTCGCCGCGCGTCGCGTTCAGCACCTGCTCGCGCACGTACTCGCGCACGAAGTACTGCACGGGGCGATCGGTCAGCGTGTCCTCGGGGTAGCTCGGCTCGCCCTCGGGCAGGCACGCGACGAGCGCGCCGAGCACGCGCTCCACGCCGTCCTGTCGAGCCATGCTGGTCGGGATCACCGCTTCGAACGGGAACAGGTCGGAGTACGCCTGAAGCACCGGCAGCAGCCGCGATTTGTCGCGGACCAGGTCGACCTTGTTGAGCACGAGCACCACGCGTGCGCCCTCCGGCAAGAGCTTCTGAGCGAGCGAACGATCTTCGGCCAACACCGGGCCGCGACCCTTTTCGGCCGCCGTGACGTCCGTCATGAACAAGATCGCGTCGCTCGCAGGCAGGACGCTCTCGGCCGACAGGTTCATGCGCCGCCCGAGCTCCGACTTCGGCGTGTGCAGACCGGGCGTATCGAGGAAGGCAATTTGCCCGTCTCTGGTGGTGAGCACGCCGAGCAGCGGATCGCGGGTGGTCTGCGGCAGGGGCGAGACGATCGCGAGCTTTTCGCCCAGGACGGCGTTCAAGAACGTCGACTTTCCGACGTTGGTGCGGCCGACGATGGCGACGGTGCCCGAGTGCATGAGGAGCGGCGGAGTAGCTCTAGGGGGGCCTCGTTGCAACCTTTGGGGCAAAAATCGGCTGCGACAGCTGATAGCTTCCGGCCATGCCGCGCCGGCTCACCGTGCTCGAAGCGACGTCGCTGCTCGTCGCTCTCGTCAGCCTGTTCGGCGCGCTTCACGTCCCGTTGTGGGATCCGCCGGAGCTCGAAAACGCGGAGCTCGCCCGGCGCATCGCGCGAGGGTTGCTGGGCGCGGGCGGGCTCGGGAACGCGGAGAGCGTCCCGACGCGGGGCGAGCTCGGCAAGGGCGAGCTGCCGTTTCTGGCCATGGCCCTCGGTTTTCGAGCGTTCGGGCTCGAGCCCTGGGCGGCGCGGCTGCCGCTCGCGCTCTTCGCTCTGGCGGGTGTGCTCGCGCTGTTCTTCGCGGTCCGGAGCCTGGTCTCGCGGCGCGCGGCGGCGCTCGCCGTGCTCGCGCTGTCCACGACGCCTCTCTACTATCTCCAGGCGCGAAGCCTGCTTGGCGACATCACGACCTTGTCGGCTACCGTTCTTGGCTTCTCGGGCCACGCGCTGCTCGCGTTCGACGACGTCGCGACCAGGCGGCGCTGGCTCGGCGCGGGGCTCGCG
>JALYWZ010000621.1 GCA_030852505.1 Myxococcota bacterium
TGAGGCGCGAACGGGCTTATTCGCTGGCTTCGGGCGTCCAGCGCAGCCTGGGTTTGCGCGCGGCGCGCGCCTCGTCCAGCCGGGACAAGCGCGTGTTGTGCGGCGCCCGGCGCACGAGATCCGGCGTCTCTTCCGCCTCTCGCAGGATTTTTTGGACTGCGTCGACGAAGGCGTCGAGCGTCTGCTTGGTCTCGGTCTCGGTCGGCTCGACCATCAGCGCGCCGCGGACGACCAGCGGGAAGTACACGGTCGGCGGGTGGACGCCGTAGTCGATCAGGCGCTTGGCGAGATCGAGCGTGCGGATGCCGGTCTTGGCTTCGAGGTCGCGATCGGTGAAGACGACCTCGTGCAGCGGCGGCGTGTCGACGGCCACGCTGAGGCTCTCTTTGAGACGCGCCGCGAGGTAGTTGGCGTTGAGCACGGCCATGTCGCTGACGGCGCGCAGGCCTTCGGGGCCGAGCTCGCGGATGTAGGTGTAGGCCCGCACCATCATCCCGAAGTTGCCGTAGAACGAGCGAACGCGGCCGACGCTCTCGGGGCGATCGTGGACCACGACGTAGCGGTCACCCTGGCGCTCGACCACGGGCGAAGGCTGGAACGGCGCGAGGATGCGCTTGAACGCGACCGGACCCGAGCCGGGGCCACCGCCGCCGTGCGGTGTGGTGAAGGTCTTGTGCAGGTTGAACTGCATCACGTCGACGCCGGCGTCCCCCGGGCGCGCGCGGCCGAGCACCGCGTTCAGGTTGGCGCCGTCCCCGTAGACCAGGCCGCCGCGAGCGTGCACGAGCGCGGCGAGCTCGGGCATGGCCTCCTCGTAGAGGCCGAGCGTGTTGGGGTTGGTCATCATCAGCGCCGCGACGTCGTTCGGGGCCGAGTCGAGGGCGCGGGTCAGGGTCTCGAGCTCGACGACGCCGCGCGGGCCCGACGGAAACGGCACCGCTTCGAAGCCGTTCAGCGCGCAGCTTGCCGGGTTCGTGCCGTGGGCGCTGTCGGGGATGAAGACTTTGCGCGGCGAGCGGCCCTGTGCGCGGTGGTACGCGCGGATCATCATCAAGCCGGTGAGCTCGCCCTGCGCGCCAGCCGCCGGCTGGAGGCTGACGCCGTCCATCCCGACGATCTGCGCGAGCTCCGCCTCGAGCCGCTTCATCAGCTCGAGCGCGCCCTGGATCAAGCGGTCCGGGAGCAGCGGGTGCAGGCTGGCGAAGCCGTCGAGCCGCGCCGCCCACTCGTTCACCTTCGGGTTGTGCTTCATGGTGCACGACCCGAGCGGGTAAAACTGAGTGTCGATGCTGAAGTTCTTCTGGCTGAGACGGACGAAGTGACGGATGGCTTCCGGCTCGCTCACCTCGGGCAGCCCCGCGGGCTTCTGACGATGGAGCGCGCCGAGCGCCGCGCGCGCCGAGACCTCGGGCACGTCGAGCGGTGAAAGCGAGGCGCCGGAACGACCCGGCGCGCCTCGCTCGAAAATCGGGAGCTCCTCGAACTCGAGGCCCCTGGAGGCTTCAGCCGGCACGGTATCCCCGGCTCACTTCGAGAGCGGATCGCCGCCCGGAGAATCGGACGACTCTTTCTTTTCTTCGCCGCCGCCCTCGGTGCCGCCACCCTCGCCTTCGTCCCAGCCGCCGGCGCCGGTGACGCGGCCCTCGATCTCGTCGGGGCGAACGGAGTCAGGATTGGGCGGCATGTTCTTCTGCTTCACGGCTTCCCACGGGTTGCCGTTGTCGCTGTCGCCGAGGCCCCACTCACCCTTGATGACGTGCGCTTCGCCTTCCTTCGGGATCGTGTAGACGAAGTAGCCCTTGCCCTCGCGGTTCGCGTCGGCACCGACCGCGCCGATGCGGCGCTCGGTCCAGGCGTACTTGAAGAGGTTGCCGTCGACCTCCCCGCTCATCTCGCCGTAGGAGTCCCCGGCGGTGGTGCGCCACGCGCCGTTGGCCGCGCCGCCGTCACTCAGGATGTGCAGGTAGCCGTAGAGCTGGCTGTAGTAGACGCCGGCCCACTCCCCGCCCGCTGGCATTTCGCCGGCCTTGGGGGCGGCGACCTTCGGGTCCTTGTTGCTGCCGCCGCAGGCGACGCTGCTCAAGCAAAGCCCAAAAACCACGGTAGATTTGAACAAAGCCGCGCGCAGACTCGACATGGCCGCGGACTCTACCTCAACTTCAGACCCAGATCTTCTCCCAAAGCGACCGCCTCTGCCTCCGTGCTCGGGTACGTACCCCGAGCTTCCGCGCGGCGGACCCGGGAGCCGTCCGGCTCGGCGAGGAGGCCGACGAGGCGGAGCTCGTTCCCGGCGCGAATGGCGTGGGCTGCCACGGGCAGCTGGCAGTTGCCCTCGACGACGCGCAACACGGCGCGCTCCGCCGTGACGGCAATCTTCGTGTCTGGGTGAGAGAGGGGCGCGAGTAGCTCTGCCGTGGCGTCGTCACCCTCTCGGTGCTCGATGCCGAGGGCGCCCTGGGCCACGGCCGGGATCATCAGCTCCACCGGCAGGACCTCGGCTGGACGTTCAGCGAGGCCGAGGCGCACCAGCCCGGCCCGCGCGAGGACCACGGCGTGCACGTCGCCCGTCTCGGCCTTGCGCAGGCGCGTGTCCACGTTGCCGCGGATCGGCACGACCTCGACGTCCGGACGCGCGGCGAGCAGCTGCAGCTTGCGGCGCAGCGACGAGGTGCCGATGCGACTGCCGGGCGCGAGCTCGGCGAGCTTCCGAGCACCCGGGGCGATCAACACGTCGCGCGGATCTTCGCGCTCGGGGAAACAGCCGATCACGAGGCCTTGCGGGAGCAGCGGCGGCACGTCTTTCAGGGAGTGAACCGCGAAGTCGGCGCGGCCGTCGAGCAGCGCTTCTTCGATTTCCTTGGTGAACAGCCCCTTGCCGCCCACCTCGCTGAGCGGCCGATCCTGGATGCGGTCGCCGCTGGTCGTGACCTGGAGCTCCCCCACCGTAAGCCCCGGGTGACGCGCGCACAGCGCGGCGACGAAAGCGCGGGTCTGCGCCAAGGCGAGGGGGCTCTTGCGCGTGGCGACGGTGAGCTTTCGCATCAACGGATCCCCGAGCTCGTACGCGGCACGCTCATCGGCTCCGCCTCGTCGTAGCCGAGCTCCGCGTCTTCGTCGAGCGTGAACAGCTCGCGCAGCGCGACCACGAGCTCGTCGAGACCGGGCTCGGCGTCACGCTCGCTGGCGGCGCGGCGCAGGCGCATGGTGGGGTTATGAAGCAGCCGATTTTCTGCGGCTTCGATCATCTTGGCCAGCGCCGTGCGATCGTCGCCCGGGAGGTGCTTCAGGCGGCCGCGCAGGGTGCGCTGGAGCTCGGCGGCGAGCACCTGACGGAAGCGCTCGCGCAGCAGCACGATCGTGGGCGTGGCCTGCTCGGCCTCGGACCAGCGCTCGAAGCCGCGCGTTTCTTCCTCGACGATGCGCTCGGCGGCCTCGGCCTCGCGCGAGCGCTGCGAGAGCGTCTTGGCGACGACCTGCGACAGGCCGTCGATGTTGTAGACGAACACGCCGTCGATGCCGAGCGCGCGCGGATCGACGTCGCGCGGCACGGCCAGATCGATGAAGAACTGCTCGCGGCCGCGGCGGGATTTGCGAGCTTGCACGATCATGTCGTGATCGACGACGTAGCCCGGCGCGCTCGTGCTCGAGACCACGACGTCGGCTTCGACGAGCGAGGCCCTGAGATCGTCCCAGCGCCGCGGCTCGCCGCCGACGGCCGAGGCGAGCTCCGCCACGCGCTCCGGGGTTCGGCCCAAAACCAGGGTCTTCGCGCCCTGCGTGCCGAGCAGGCGGGCCACGGCCTCCGCCATCTCTCCCGAGCCGATGAGGAGCGCCGTGCGGCCGCGCATCTCGCCGAAGATGCGCTGCGTGAGATCGACCGCGACGCTCGGCACCGAGAC
>JALYWZ010000622.1 GCA_030852505.1 Myxococcota bacterium
GCGGCACCCCGAGCGGCGGTCGCACCGGTAACGGTGGCCGCGTCGGCAACGGCGGCCGCAACGGCAACGGCGGAACCGGTGGCGGAGCCGTCGGCGGCGAAAGCCAGGGCGGAGGCGGCTCTGCCAGCGGCGGGGTCGCGAACGGCGGCGCGCATCAGGGCGGAATGACGGTGGTCGGCGGCAAGGCGAGCTGTACCGACTCCGACGCTGCCGATCAGAACCAGCGCGGCACCACCAAGGGCTCGAACGGCACGTTCGAGGACGAGTGCGCAGGCGACGATCTGGTCGAGTACTCGTGCGAAATCACGTCGGTCCCAGGACCGTGCCTGGCCACGTCGATGTCTCCGAGCGACGCTGACCTGAGGCCGGCGCCGCCGATCGAAAACTGCCAGGTTCCGACCGGCAAGGTGATCGAGCACACCGTCCCTTGCGACCGCGGTTGTCGGGACGGCTCGTGTTTCTACTGGTGCCCGACGCTGGAGGACGAGGTGCTCGTCGAGCGGCGCGGCAGAGACGTGGTCGAGCTCACGAACCTGCGAACCGACGACGTGTACTCGTGCGAGGTGACCTTCGAGTCGGAGAGCTTCGACTGCCGCGGCTCCTCCGACGAAGGTCAGACGTTCCCGGTGTCTTCGCTGACCTGCGGCGTCGACAGCCTGAGCCTGAGCGTCGATAGCGAGGAAGAGCCCGGCGTCGTGGCCTGCTCGTACAGCTGTAGCTACGAGTGAGGTCCCCGGGCGGGGGCGCCCGAGACGTGTTAGACGCGACCCCGTCGATGGCGATCCCCAACGGCCCCCTGCCGATCCCGAAGCTACCGCGCGCTCCCGAGCTCACCTGGCGCGTGCCGGGTTCCAAGAGCATCACCAACCGCGCGCTCGTTCTCGCGGCGCTTTCCAGCGGGCAGAGCCGGCTCGAGGGCGTGCTCGAGAGCGACGACACGCGCCACATGCGCACGGCGCTGACCGCGCTCGGCATCGGCATCGAGCGCGAAGCGGACGACGTCTTGGTGGTCGACGGCGGCGTCGAGCGCCTGGTCGCGCCGAAACAGGGCGAGCCGTTGTTCGTCGGCAACAGCGGGACCACGGTGCGGTTTCTGGCGGCGCTCGCCTGCCTCGTGCCGGGCGAGGTCACGCTGGTCGGTGACGCGGCCATGGCTCGGCGTCCGATCCAGGACCTGGTCGATGGTCTGCGCCAGCTCGGCGTCTCGATCGATTGCGCGAGCGGCTGTCCCCCGCTCACGATCCGGGGTGGAGGCCTGTCCGGAGGGCGGCTCGTAATGCGCGGCGATCGCTCGAGCCAGTACTTTTCGGCGGTGCTGATGGCCGCGGGGCTCGCCTCGGGGGACGTCACGATCGAGATTGAGGGCTCGCTCGTGAGCCGGCCCTACGTCGAGATCACGCGCCGCATGATGCAAGACTTCGGCGTCGAAACCGAGGTCACCAACGACGGCTTCCTGGTGCGGCAGAGCGCGGGCTATCGCGCGCGGCGCTACACGATCGAGCCCGACGCGTCGTCGGCGAGCTACCCCTTCGCCCTCGCGGCGGCGACGGGCGGGCGGATCGAGGTGCCCGGGCTCGGCGCAGGCGCGCTCCAGGGCGACTACGGATTCTTGAACGTGCTCGAGTCGATCGGCGCGAAGGTCACGCGCCACGCCGATCGCACCGAAGTCCAGGGCGTCGCGCCGCTCCGCGGAGTGGACGTGGACATGCACGACATCTCCGACACCGTGATGACGCTCGCCGCGATCGCGCCGCTCTGCGGCGGCCCGGTGCGGATCCGCAACGTGGCGAACATTCGGATCAAGGAGACGGATCGGCTGGCCGCGACGGTGGCCGAGCTCGAGCGTCTGGGGCAGGTCGTGCGCCACGGCGAGGATTGGCTCGAGGTCGAGCCGCGCCCGCTCTCGCCCGCCGTGGTGCGAAGCTACGACGATCACCGAATGGCGATGAGCTTCGCCGTGCTGGGCGCCGCGGCCGGCAGCGTGAGCGTCGAAGACCCGCGCGTCGTGGGCAAGACCTACCCGGGCTTTTGGGACGCTCTCGCCCGCGCTTACGCCGCCGCGGGCGCTCCGGCCCCCTGGTAGATCGCTAAATCGAAGGGATTTCTTGGATCTGCCGCGCGGCGTCGGTGACGACTCGAGCCACCTGAGCTAGTAGTCGCCACCCGTTTTTTTCACGTCTGACGAATCGATCTAGCTTCATGCCGGGCCTCAGTATCGTGGGGACCGGCCGGTTCCTGCCCGGCCGCCCGTACACCAATTCCGATCTCGCGCGCGTACTCGATACGAACGACGAGTGGATTCGTCAACGAACGGGCATCGCCCAGCGCCACTACTGTCCCCGCGGGCAGGGGCCGGCCGATCTGGCGTTGCCGGCGGCCAGGGCCGCGCTCGAGTCGGCGAACCTCGCTCCGACCGACATCGACTACATCCTGTTCAACACGATGACGCCCGATCACGTGTTCCCGGGCTCGGGGACCGTGCTCGGTGCGAACCTCGGTTGCATCGGGGTGCCGGCTCTCGACCTCCGCGCCCAGTGCGCGGCCATGTTGTACAGCTTCCAGCTCGCCGACTCGCTGATCGTGTCCGGCGCGGCCAAGCGGATCCTGATCGTCGGCGCCGAGGCCCACTCGGCGATGATGCCGTGGCGTGACTGGGACGTGCTCGAGGGCACCTCCGATCGCAAGCCGAGCGCTCAGGATTTCGAGCGCGCCACCAAGCACCGCGGCTGGGCCGTGGTGTTCGGGGACGGCGCCGGCGCCGTGATCGTCGAGCGCTCGGACAAGCCGGACGCCGGCATCGTCGGAGTGGACCTGCACAGCGACGGCACCCACGTCGAAGAGCTGTGTTTGCCCGCGGGTTTCAAGATGCGCGGCGCGGCCGGCGAAATCGGCGCAGAAGAGTGGCTGATCCGCATGCAGGGTCGCGAGGTCTTCAAGCAGGCCGTCGTGAAGCTGCCGCGCTCGGTCGAGCTCGTCTGTGAAAAATCGGGCGTGCCCGCGTCGGAGGTGGACTGGTTCATCGCGCACCAGGCCAACCGCCGCATCAACGACTCGGTCTGCGAGCGTCTCGGCCTCGATCCGGCGCGCATGCCCTGCAACATCGATCGCTACGGCAACACCTCGGGCGCCACGATCCCGATCCTGATGGACGAGATGTGGCGCGACGGGCGCCTACGCCCGGGCCAGCTGATCTGTCTGGTCGCGCTCGGCGCCGGCTTCCACTGGGGAAGCGTGCTGATCCGCATCTAAACCCGTGTGAGATTTCGTCGCCAAGATGCCGGGGAGCGCCAAGAATCCCCGAGGATTTTGGGGTGGCACTGAGCGCTGAGCGCGCCCGAGTAACGGCGCACCGCGACGAAGTAACCGTCGCACCCAAAAAAACAAAACTTCCTGTCTCCCCGGTCTTCCTGTTGCGCCCCTCGCAACGAGACGCAGCACGCCTTTTCAGCGGCTACGGTGACGGCGGCGTGAGCGGCGAGGGAGGCGGCGTGGGCGCGGCGCTGGGCGCGGGTTTGCCCTCGAGCTTCTTGGCCCCGGCGGCGAACAGGTCGGTGAACTCACTGCCGGTGCGCGGTGGAGCTCCGGGAAGCCCAGGCGAGGCCGGCGGGCTCAGCGGATCCGCCCTCATGGGGGACGTGGTCGTGGTCGTCGGCGCGCTGGTCGGCGTCGGCCCGGCGGGCTCCGCCGTGGGCGTGATCGTCGGAACCGGCACCGGCTTCGGCGAATCCCCGCTCGAGGCGACCGCGATCGCGGCGATCACCGCGACCACGATGACGCCGAGCGCCACGTACAGGCCCTTCCCGCGCTTCGGCCGGAACTCGAGGTCGTCGATCGGCGCGGTGGCGGGGAACGAGTCGGGCAGCGCGACCGCGCGCGGTTGTCCCGGCGAGATCGACTGC
>JALYWZ010000107.1 GCA_030852505.1 Myxococcota bacterium
GTCGAGATCGCCGAACGAGAGCCGGATCTCACCCAGCACGCGCTGGGCGTCGCCTTCGACGAAGGGAGCGGAGCCGGCGAGCTGCTCCCGCGCGCGGCTGACCTCGGCCTCGGCGCTCGCGAGCTCGCCGCGCATCGCCAGAACCTCCCCGCGGTGCAGCCGGCACAGCGCCGGGTAGCAATACGAGGCATTGCGCTCGCACCAACGCGTGAACTGGTCCGTCCATTGTCCCGCGCGGTGGTGGTCGCCGAGGTGCAAGTACGCCCAGATCACCGAGCAGAACACGATGCCGCTCACCCACATGCCGGCTCGCCCCGCGAGCACGGCAGCACCAGCCTCGTCGTGCAGGGCGAGGCCATTGCGCACCTCGCCCTGAGCGATCCGAATGTGGCCCTGGTAGACGAGACCGAGGCAATGCAGATCGGGATCGGCAATCCGATCGGCGATGCTCTGCGCGGCACGCGCGCGGGCCAGGCATTCGTCGAGCTCCCCGTCGAACAGCGAAAGCCGGCTCGAGAGCCATTCCAAGAGCCCGTGCTGTTTTCCCTCCGGCTGACCTTTCAGGTAGCCGCGGGCTCGCTGGTGCCAGCCCTTGGCGATCGGCAGCTCGCGGGCTTCGAGCTTGAGGTTGGTGAGCAAGAGCGCGACGCGCGCCGCGGCCTCGAGCTTCCCGGCGCGTTCGAACAGAGCGACTGCTTGCTCGAGGGGCGCCACCGCTTTCTCGGGTTTCCCCGAGCACAGTGCTGCGGTTCCCCAAGCCTCCCAATCCTCGGCCACCAACGAGCTCGGGTTCGAGTCGTTCTCGAAGGCTTCGAGCGCGCGGTCCCACTGACTCGCATCCGCCAGGGCGCGCGCCCGGGAGCTCGGCGCGGCCGAGAGGCGCTCCGGAGTCCCACAGAAGCGGTACCCCCGGCGAGCGAAAGTCTGCACCGCGTTCTCCTGGTCGCCTTCGCGCAGCACGGTGCGCAGCAGGCTCACGGCTCGCTGCAACGAGCCGTCGGTCACGGTCGCGCCGTCCCACAGCTTCGACAAGAGCTCGTCCTTCGGAACGACGCGATCGCGGTGCTGCACTAGGTACACGAGCAGATCGAACACGAGGGGCTGCAGGGTCCGGTCTTCGCCGTCGAGCCGTAGGCTGCGGCTCCGCTCGTCGAGCTCGAAGCGACCGAAGGAAATGCTCATGCGAGGCCTGCCGTTAGCCAATGCTCCAAGGCGGAGCAACCGATAAGGAATTGGTCAGGTCGCGCCAAGGACATTCATCGCCCACTACCGCAAGTTCACGGGGTCAGACGGGAGGCGCGCCGCCTCCCAGAACATCCAAGAAACACGAGGAAAGACCCCATGCACACCTACGTCATCACCCGCGCCAATGGTTGGGCCAACCCGGACGAGCTCAAGGCGGCCGCTGCCCGTTCTAGCCGGATCGGAAACGACGAGATGTCCGACAAGGTCCGCTGGATCCGAAGCTACGTGACCCACCACGAGGGCGGCCGGCTCGGGACGGTCTGCATCTATCAGGCGACCGATCCGGAAGCGATCCGCGAGCACGCGCGCCGCGTCGGGATGCCCGCCGACGCCATCACGCCGATCGTCGATACGGTGATCGTGCGGCCCGACCCGACCAACACCTGAGCGAAACGGGGGTCGTGCTGCGCCGTAGCTCGTTCGAGAGCCGCGGTGAAGCACGGCCCCTGGCGCTTCTTCTCTGCCCTCGAGACCCTCTTTTCACCGAGGTACACATGGCTCTTCAGGCACCCTCCGGTTTCGACGCCGCGCAGCTGCGCGACGCGATTCGCAACACCTACGAGCGCGTCGCGCGTGAGCCGCACGGCGCGTTTCACTTTCATCGCGGCCGCGACTACGCCGTCGAACGGCTCGGCTACGACGCAGCCGCGCTCGACTCACTGCCGCGCGAAGCGGTCGACCGCTTTGCGGGCGTCGGCAATCCGCTCGCGATAGGTCCGCTCGAACCGGGCGAGGTCGTGCTCGACCACGCTTGCGGTGCCGGCGTCGATCTGATGCTCGCTGCCCGGCGCATCGGTCCGAGCGGGCGCGCGCTCGGCGTGGACCTCACCCCGGGCATGCGCGCGGTCGCTGAACGCGCGCTCGTCGAGGCTGGTCTGGGCGAGCTCGCCGAAATCCGTGCAGGCAATTACGAAGAGCTGCCCGTGGCGAGCGACAGCATCGACGTCGTGCTCTCCAACGGGGTCGTGAACCTCGCTCCCGACAAGCGCCGAGTCTTCGGCGAGATCTGGCGCGTGCTCCGGCCCGGAGGGCGGCTCTACCTGGCGGACGTGGTGGTTGCGCGTGAGCTCAAGCTCGAGGTTCGCGAGCAGCCGGAGCTCTGGGCCGCCTGCATCGCGGGAGCCCTGCCGGAATCGGAGCTGCCGCAGCTGCTCGGCGAGCTCGGGTTCGAGGGGGCCACCCTGCAACGCCGCTTCGATTGCTTCGCCGGAGCCACCGCAGAGGGCAAAGTCAGCCGCGACCTCCGGGTGCAAGCGGTCAACGCTTTCGCGCGAAAGCCCGCGACGTAGGCGGACGTCGCACCTGGTCGCACCCGAGGGGCGTTCGGTCGGAACGAAAAGTCCGGCATTGTATGAGGGGTGTCGCCCTGCCGCGAATTGCAGCGTCGATGCCGTTTTCCGTTCGCGTCACCCGGTGCCAGACAGTATCAACAGCATATTCATGCATTCATGGATTGAATGGAAAAATTCGTCCGTCGGCGCTGACAAATTGCACGCAGAGCAATCCATGGAGCGGGGGCGAATGAGTCACGAACTCCGGATCTCCAACTCTTGTTAGAAGCGCGACAATTGGCACTTTTGCGCGGTTTTTCCGCAGTTCCGCTGCAATGTTCCTCGCAATAATAGTTTGTAATTTATGCTCCCATCCGCACACGATTTGGCTCTGCTCTGCTATGGTGTGGCACCGCACCAGTTCGCACTGGTGCGCGCGGTCAGCCAACCGCTCTCACGGGACAGCCATATTTGCCGCGGGAATCCAAAATTCCAACCGGCGGGGTGAGAAAGCGAACCCCACATGAAAATCCGGTGCGACTTGGCAATACGTGGCTCCCTGTGGGGGCATAGGTAGTGCGCATAGTGGGCGATCCTGGTCCCCCTGAAGAGGTCGTGACTCATGAATGACAAGCGGTTGCTGGTAGCTCTTGGAGCCCTGACCGCGGCACTCGCCGCGTGCAGCTCGGAAATCGACTCGGGGGAGGGGCCGATGGGGCCGGGTACCCCGATGCCGCCGACGGGCGGAACCACCACTCCGCCGACCGGTGGAACGACGACTCCTCCGACCGGTGGAACGACGACTCCCCCGACTGGCGGAACGACGACTCCTCCGACCGGTGGAACGACGACCCCCCCAACCGGTGGAACGACGACCCCCCCGACGACGAACCCGCCGAACACTGGCACGTGTCTTCCGGGCATCCCGGCCACCAGCCAGATCCCGCGCCTCAAGAACCGCCAGTACGACGCGGTCATTCGCGATCTGCTGGGGGTCACCGCGCTGTCCGACGGGAAGGCGCCGTCCGCGGGCCTCTACAACGACTACGAAGGCCCGATGAACACGGACGCCTGGCGCCTCTACCAAGAGGTTGGCGGCAAGATCGCTGCCCAGGTGATGGCCGACCCGGCCGCCAAGTCCAAGTTCATCGCCTGTGATCCGGCCATGGCCGGCTGTCTGAAGCAGACGATCACGGACTTCGGTCGCAAGGCCTTCCGCCGCCCGCTGACCGAGGCGGAGATCGCCCGCTTCGAGAAGCTCGGCACCGAGCTGGCCAAGGCCTCCCCGGCGCCCACGGCCGCGCAGATCGCCCAGACCACCCTCGAGGCCTTCCTCGTCTCGCCGTCGTTCCTGCAGATCACGGAGCTGACGACCGAGGTCGAGGGGAGCGCGGTCAAGCTCTCCCCTTTCGAGGTAGCCGCCCGTCTGTCGTTCCTGCTCTGGGGGTCCGTTCCGGACGATGAGCTGAACGCGGCGGCCAACGGCGGCATGCTCGCAAGCAAGGATCAGATCCTGGCGCAGGCCCAGCGCATGATCGCCATCCGCGAAAAGACCGGCCCGGCCGTGTCCGCCTTCCACCGCAACTACGTGGGGATGGACGACGTGGCTGGCCACTGGTGGAAGCCGCAGCACGACACGGCCAAGTTCCCGCTCTACAGCCCCGCCGTGCAAGAGGCGATGCCGAAGGAGATGGACCTGTTCTTCGAAGAGGTCGCCTTCAACAACGGCACCTTCAAGGACATCTTCACGAGCAACATCGGCTTCGTGAACAAGGATACCGCGCCGATCTACGGCCTCGACCCGGCCGGGTACACGAACGAGATGACCAAGGCGACGCTCGACGCCGAGCAGCGCCCGGGCTTCCTGACTCGTATCGGCTTCTTGAGCTCGTTCTCTCGCTTCGACAGCACGAGCCCGGTCCTTCGCGGCGCCTTCATCACGGTCAACATGATCGGCCTGAATCCGGGCCCCCCGTCGCCGGAAGCTCTGCAGACGCCGCCCCCCACGGGCACGTTCATGACTCAGCGCGCCTTCTTCGAGGCGTTGACGAGCCAGGCCTCCTGCACGGGTTGCCACACGCCGTTCATCAATCCCCCGGGCTTCGTGCTCGAGAACTACGACTCGATCGGCAAGTGGCAGACGGTCGACCCGCGCGGTGGCGCCATCGACGCGACCGCTACGGTCAGCTTCTCGGCCACCAACAAGCAGACCATCACCAGCCCCAAGCAGATGATGGACGAAATCGCGAAGGGCGACATGGCCCGGCGCATTTACGCCGAGAAGTGGGTGACGTTCGCATTCGGCCGCGCCCCCAACGACAACGACAACTGCTTGGTCAACGACCTGAACATGAAGCTCGGGAGCGAGGGCTACACCGTTCTGCAGTTGCTGGGTGACCTGACCCAGGCAGAATCCTTCCGTTTGCGCGTCAAGGGAAGCTGAGGAAATCGGAACATGGCGAATCATCTGAATCGTAGAATCTTCCTCCGTGGTTTGGGCGGAGCCGTCGTGGCTGCGCCGTTCCTGAACTCGCTTGCGGACCGCGCGGCGAGGGCGCAATCGACGACGGCCACCACGCCGCGGCGCATGATCATGATGGCGACCCTCTACGGTTGCGTCACCAACCGCTTCTTCCCCAAGAAGTCGCACGGTGCGCTCACCGCGGAGGACCTGGCGAACACCAGCCTCAAGAGCCTGGCGCCCCACGTGTCCAAGCTGCTCATTCCTCGTGGCATCCGCGCCATGAACGAGTGGACGGCCTCCATGGCACGCGGTCAGGGCAACGACCCGCACACGCAGGTGACGGGGACCATGTTGACCTGCCAGCCCGTCACGCCGAACAGCAACGACCCCTTCAGCTTCAGCCAGGCAACCAAGTTCAACGCCATGCCCATGGGTCGTTCGCTCGACCACGTCATGGCCGAGCAGCTGAGCCCGTCGAAGGAGCCGCTGTACGCGCGCGTCGGCAACGTCGGCGAGAACAACATGGCCGCGATTTCCTACTCGGGTCCCGAGCAGAACTATCCCGGCCTCGGTCAGCCCCAGCAGATCTGGAGCGGCATCACCGGCCTGTTCAAGGACGGTCAGCCGATGAACCCGGACACCTGGGCCGCCATCAAGGGCAAGAGCATCGTCGATCTCGTGAAGGACGACCTCCAGACGCTGGAGCGTTTCGACATGAGCCAGTCCGACAAGCTCAAGCTGGCCGCGTGGAAGGAGCTCCTCAGCAGCACGGGCCAGGTCGTTGCCTCGGCCATGTGCAGTGAAGAGCTGGGCGCGATGATCGGCGCCACCAAGGCCAACGTCGACGCGGCCAAGGGCGGCGGCGGCCTCGGCGGCAGCAGCGACGCGCTGACTTCCAAGGTCGCAGGCGAGCTCGACACGGCGGACATCTTCTCGAACCTCGCGGTGCTCGGCGCCATCTGTGGCTACAGCCCCGTGACGGTCCTGAAGTACCCGGGCAACTACGTGTTCCGCGGCCTCGGCCTCAACGCGGAGAGCCACGGCCTGTCGCACCGCATCGGTGACGCCGGCATGCAGGGCACTTGCGTCGGCGGCGTGCTCGACATGCTGACCAAGATCGACGAGTACTACGCGCAGAAGTTCGCTCACCTGGTCGCCACCCTCGACAGCGTTTCGGAGGGCGACGGCCAGACTTTGCTCGACAACACCGCGGCGGTTTGGATTCAGGAAATGTCGGACGGCAACGCCCACAACCTGAACAACCTGCCGATCGTGCAGGCGGGCAGCGCGGGCGGCTACTTCAAGCAGGGCTGGGTCGTGAACGTGGAAGACGGCGCCGATGCGGCGATGACCCAGGGTCGCAGCGAAGCGCTGTGCGCCGATGGCACGTCGAACATGGTGAACGGCACCACGCAGTCGACGGGCACGGAGGCTTCCAAGTGCAACGCGCCGGTCAACAAGTACTTCGTGAGCCTGATGCAGGCTCTCGGAGTCAAGGCGGGCGAGGACGGCTACGCGAAGGCGGGCGGCTCGGCCGAGGTCACCCACTTCGGCATGTACGACAAGACCGAGGACTTCATCGGCGGCGGCAGCAAGCCGGCGAAGATCAACAGCCCCGGTCCGTTCGAAGGTCTCCGGGCAAACACCTGAGACAGCCGCGCCTCTGAGTGCGGTTTCGAAGGCCCTTCCCCACCCGGGCGGGGCCTTCGGCATTTTGTGGCGCGAAGGTGGCGCGCCAGCCAAACCCGCCAGACCTGAAAAGATCGCCAGATTCGAGGCGCCGGAGCCGGTGTATAGCGGCCCCCGAAAGGGGAAGCCATGCACAACGAAATTCGCTTTCTCGGCGTCCTGTCCACCATCTTGATCGCGTGTAGTGGGGCCTCACCGGAGGAGCTTGCCAGTGACGGCGATCGCGGGGATCTCGGGGTCGAGCTCCAGCTCGCTCCGGGCGTCACTTTGAACACGGTTGCTTGGAGCGTGAGCCATGCCGCCAGCGGTTTCTCCAGAAACGGCAGCGTCAACGTCAAGTCCAGCAGCTCACTCCGGTTTCGCGTGGGCGGCTTGCCCACGGGTAGCGGATACACGTTGGAGCTCAGCGCCACGAGCGCGGACGGCTCCTTCAACTGCTCGGGCTTTGCGGACTTCACTGTCTCGGCCGGTGCACCGGTCCAGGTCGAGGTGACGCTTGCTTGCTCGAGGCCAGCCAGGAACGGCTCGATCGAGGTCACCGGCACGACGCAGATCTGCGCAACCATCGACTCGCTCGACGTGTCGTCTCTGGACGCGGGTCTGGAAGCGCCGGTAGCGCTGGCGGTTTCGGCGCTCGGGGCGACGGCGTTTGCGTGGACGGCGAGCGCCGGTACCTTCAGCGATCCGGCGAGCGCCACTCCGACCTTCACGTGTCCCGCGACGCCCGGCGTCGTCAGCGTCAGCGTCGCGGCCAGCCCTGGTGGGGACGCCTGTCCGGACAGCACGGCATCGCTCGAGATCGATTGCCAGCCGCTGCCTGCGACCTTCACGAACGTTTACACCGAGGTGCTGGCGGCGCGCTGTACGGGGTGTCATCGACCCGGCGGTCCGGGCGTCAGCGGCGGGTTGCTCGACATGAGCACCCAAGCCGTCGCCTACGCGAGCCTGGTCGGCGTGCCCGCAGCCGGAACTGCTGCGGGTACATCGGGCATCGCCTGCAATGCGCTGAGCCCTGCCGCGACGCGTGTCGTCGCCGGCGATGCGGACGCGAGCATCCTGTACGACAAGGTCCAGAGCAAGGTAGAGGGAGTCCAACCCGAGTGCGGCTCGGTGATGCCCCCCGGAGCCGCCGCGCCGCTGACCGCAGCGCAGATTTCGCTGCTCGCGGCCTGGATCGAGGCCGGCGCGCTCGACGATTGAGCGCATGGGTCGACCCTGGAGCGCTCGTTCCGCGAGTACGCGGCGCTCACTCCAGGGTTCGACTTGCGCAGCCGAGCTCGAGCTCGACGGACGCGCCCGCGGCGAGCCGCAAATCGACGCAGCTGGTCGCACACAAAGCGATCCGCTGCGGAGCGGCGCTCGCGGGGTCGACGTCGTAGTGCCAGCCGCCCTCGGCTCCGTCACAAGCAGCGGCGTCCCGGACGCGGGGGATGACCTTGGCTCCGGCGTTGGAGCGGAGCACGACGTTGACCTGGTCGAAGTCGTCCGCGTCGGGGGCCCGGAATTCGCAGCCGCGCTGGAGCCCGCGGATCTCGGCGAGCGCGCCGGCCACCGCGGTGGAGGCGTTGGTTGCCGAGTCGATCACCACGGCGTGGTCCGTTCCGCCGGCTTCTGCGACGCCGTCCAGCAACTCGCGAACCCCGCCGGCGATTTCGGGCTCCGAGAACACCCCGATCACGTGGCTCTTCACGCCGTCGTTCGCGCCTTCGGTCGCGAGCGCTGCGAGCTCGGCCACGGCCTCCTCTTGCGTCGCGCCTTCCTCGAAGCACGCCGTGGGAAGGCCGCTCAGCGCGAGCACCACGACGACGTCGTGCTCGGGATGAGCCGCCGACCAGGCGCGAGCGCGTTCGATCGCGGCGGAGAGCGCGGGCGCGGTGGTGGTGTCTTCGCCGTACTCGTGGCCCTGGATGGCGCGTGCGAGCGCGGGTTGCGCCTCGGGCAACACGGAGAGTGGCACGGCCGGCTCTGCGTAGGCGTCGGCGCGGCAGGACACGAAGCGCGAGCAGATCCCCGACGGGGTGCAGGTGCCGTCGCAACTGTCGAGCGATTCGGTGAAGCAATACGCTCCAGGTGCAGTCGAGCAGTCACCGATGGTGAAGCAAGTCGGCGGGGTGATCGTGCCGTACTCGCAGTTGGTGTTGGTCTCGCAAGGTACCAACAGATCGAGCTCGGCAAACGCGTTCAGGCAAATCTTCGACAAGCACGGCGCGCCCTCGCCGCAGGCGTCGTCGCTCGTGCAGCTGTCCGGCAGGTTGTCGAGCCGCACGGGGAAGAATCCCAGATCCACTCCGACGCCCGCGGACGCCGGGTCGCGAAAGAACGAGAGCAGCGCGCTCGTCACTTGCCCCCCGCGCGTCGAGCCTCCGGAGGCCGAGAGATACGTGGAGTCCGAGGCATCGAGCGCGACGAACAGATCGATCGCCGGCAGCTCCGCCTTCGTGACGCTGGCGGTGCAGCTTGGGGTGCCACCGCTTCCGCCGCTTCCGCCGCTTCCGCCGGGGGCCGCGGTTTCACCGCCGGACGACGGACCTCCGGAGGTGCTCACGGCATCGTCACCGGCGCCTGCCCCGACCCGGTCGCTGGAACAGGACGCAATGGTCAGCACCCCAAGAGTGGTCAAACCGGCCCACCTCATTCCAGTCCAGGCCATCGGTGCGTAGTGAACCACAAATCGTCGGCCCTGGCCGCGTGCTAGATTCGGGCGGTATGCGCGCGCAACGGCTGACCGTGATTTCGGCGTTCGCGGGCGGCTGTCTGTGCACGGCGTTGATCGGTTTCTGGAAAACGGACACCCCGGAGCGCGCAGCCGTCACCGAGCGCGGTGCCACTCTGTTCGTGGCTCCGCTCGAAGCAGAGCCCGACGCGGCATCGGAAATTCGAGCTGAGCCGGCCGAGCCGAGCGCTGCCGACGACGGAGCGAGCGAAGGCTCCGGCACGTCCGTCGCCGACGTGCTCTCGCGGCTGGAGACCGCTTATCGCATCGTGTCTGCCGCCAAGGCGCTCGAAACGGAGGAGGCGCTCGAGGCGCCGAGCCCTGCGGAGCCGGAGCCGGAACCGCGCGCG
>JALYWZ010000623.1 GCA_030852505.1 Myxococcota bacterium
GCGCTTCAGTGGCCACGAAAACCAGGCCGCGTGCCAGACGAGGAACCCGAGCGCGAGCAGACCGCTCCCCCTCATCAAGAGCGCGTACTGCTTCTGGTCGCGTGTCTCGGGGAGCGGCCGCGTCGAGAGCCACGCCCCGTAGGCGGCATGGAACACAAGCGGTAGCCAGACGAGCAACAGCCCCAGCGCCGACAGCGCGAGGCCCGGCTCGTCGAGCAACCCGAACTCTTCGCTCCCGAACAGCGCTCGCGCGTAGCTCGAGAGGTGCACGAGGAGATACACGCCGAGCGGCACCACGCCGGAGAGCTCGAAGCAGCGCCTGAGCCGCGTCTCTTTCATGCGCCGCCGA
Source organism: Myxococcota bacterium (assembly GCA_030852505.1). Lineage (GTDB taxonomy): Bacteria > Myxococcota_A > Polyangia > Polyangiales > Polyangiaceae > PMG-095. The sequence continues at coordinate 350 of JALYWZ010000623.1, forward strand.
CGCTATCACCTCCGGGCCCGCGGCGCGGTTGCGCGATCGGAGCGCGCGGCGCACCCTTCTCGCGTTGTCCGAGCTCGTCGTCGAACTGCCGACCCGGCGCGCCACCCGCGAGCACGGGCGGAGCCTCGCCGCGCTGCTCGACGCGGGTGATCTGGTGGTGCTGTCCGGCCCGCTCGGCTCGGGTAAGACCTTCCTCGCCCGGGCGCTGTGCCGCAGCCTGGGTGTGCCGCGCGAGCAGCGGGTGACGAGCCCCACCTTCGGACTCGTCCACGAGTACACCGGGCGCTTACCGATCCGCCACGCCGACCTGTACCGGATCGAGAGCGCGGTCGAGCTGCAGGAGCTCGGGCTCGACGCCGCGCGGGACGACGGCGCGGTGCTGCTGGTCGAGTGGGGCGAGGGTTACCAGCGCGAGCTGGGCGGAGACGCGCTGCTCGTGCGCCTCGCGCTCGAGCCGCGGAGGTCCCACGTGTCCGCGACCGGGGCGCGTTCGCTCGCCATCCTGGAGCGTCTTTCTCTGGCTCTGGCTGCCGAGCCGCTCGACGCTCACGGGTAGTCGGGATAAGGACGACCGAGTGGCATCGGAGCAAGAAACAGAGGCGCCCGCGGGCAGCCCGTTCTCGTTCCTGATCGATCCACTGATCCGCGTGCTCGAGCAGATAGGTTCCGCGCTCGAGCTCACGGGGCGCACGCTGATGTGGATGATCAGGCCGCCGTACCGGCTGTCCCAGCTGTTCGCCGCGATGGACTTCATCGGCGTGCAGTCGATCTTCATCGTGTCGCTGACCGGCATCTTCAGCGGCATGGTGCTGGCGCTGCAGACCGTGCACAGCCTGCGGCAGTTCAGCGCCGAGGGTGTGGTGGGCTCGGTGGTCGCGATCTCGCTGGCGCGCGAGATCAGCCCCGTGTTCGCGGCGCTGATGGTGACGGCGCGCGCGGGCAGCGCGATGGCCGCCGAGCTCGGCAACATGCGAGTCACCGAGCAGATCGACGCGCTCTTGACCATGGGCGTGAGCCCCGTGCAGTACCTGCTCGCGCCGCGGCTCCTGGCCAGCGTGTTGATGCTGCCGCTGCTGTGTATTCTCTACAGCTGCGTGGGTATGGGCGGCGCCTACGTGGTCGCCGTGAAGTGGCTCAGCGTCGATCCCGGCGTGTTCCTCGCCAACATCGACAAGTACCTGGTGCCGAACGATTTTTTCATGGGCGAGATCAAGGCAATCACGTTCGGCTTCTTGATCGCGGCCATTTCTTGCAACCAGGGCTTCAACGCCAGCGGCGGGGCCAAGGGCGTGGGTGAGGCCACGACGCGCGCCGTCGTGCAGAGCGCGGTGGCGATCCTGATCGCGAACTACGTCCTCACCAGCCTCTTGACCGAGGTCTGAGCTCGAGTGAGCTCCGGACGCTTCGCACGCGGATTCACGGCGAGGTCCGCGCGCAGGCGTTCTGCGGCGTAGTCGGCGAAGGCGCGGACGCGGGCCGGCGCTCGGCGCCCCTCACGGTAGAGGATGTGGATGGGGAGGGGTTCGGGCTCGTAGTCTTCGAGCACGAGCCGCAGGCGCCCCGCGCGGACTTCGCGAGCGACCATGTAAGACAGCACACGCGTGAGCCCTCGCCCCGAGAGCGCCGCGGCGATCCCGATCTCCGAGGCGTTGCAGAGCAGCTGGGCGCGCGGGCGGACGTTCACCCTGCCGCGCTTGCCCTCGAAAGTCCAGGAAGGCACCGAGCGCTCCTGACCGAACACGACGCAGTCGAAGTCGGTCAGATCTTCGGGCGTCTGGGGGACGCCGTGTTTCCGCAGGTAGGCGGGCGACGCGCACACGACACGCCGCACCTCGCCGACGCGTAAGGCCGTGAGCGATGAGTCCGCGAGCTTGGCGATGCGCACCGCCAGGTTCAGCCCCTCGTCGATCAAGTCGAGCACGCGGTCGCTCAGCACGGCGCGCGCGCTCACCTCCGGGTGGAGCGCCAAAAAGTCCAGCAGCACGGGCGTGACGTAGAGGCGGCCGAACATCACCGACGCGGTGATGCCGAGCGCGCCGCGCAGCTCCGAATAATCTCCGGAGACCGCGGCCTCGATGTCGTCGAGCTCGGCCAGCACGCGGCGGCAATCTTCCAGGTAGCGGGCGCCGGCGTCGGTGAGACGCACCTTGCGCGTGGTGCGAGTCAGCACGCTCGCTCCGAGGTGCGCTTCGAGCTGAGCGAGCGCGCGGGTGACGACCGGCGGAGAGATGCCCATGCGGCGCGCCGCGGCTGCGAATCCGCCGGCCTCCGCCACCGAAACGAAGATCCGCATCCACTCGAGCCGGTCCACGGATTATTCCTCTTTCAGGAATAGTCATTTGTCAATTGCGCCGATTGTTTCTGGGCGCGGGCCGCCGCAAGCTCCGCGCATGACGCAAGACGCCCTCACGCTCCACGCCTTTTCGCTGTCCGGCCACTCCCACCGAGCCCAGCTCTTGCTCTCGCTCGCCGGGCTCTCGCACGAGCTCGTGCACGTCGATCTCGCGCAAGGCGCCCAAAAGCGCCCGGAATTTTTGCGTTTGAATCCGTTCGGCGTGGTGCCGGTGCTCCGCCACGGCGAGTTCGTGATCTCCGAGAGCAACGCGATCTTGCAGTACCTCGCGGAGACGTTCCCCGCCGCGTCGGCCTACCTGCCGAAAGACGCGCCGAGCCGCGCGCTCGTGCAGCGCTGGTTCTCGGTCGCGTCCGGGCCGCTGCTCGCGGGGCCCGGCACGGCTCGCATGGTGCGCGTGTTCGGTCGCGACGCGGACCACGCGCGAGCCGTCGCGATAGCGGAAGGGCTGTTCCAGGTGATGGAGCGAGAGCTCCGCGACCGGGATTTCCTGGTCGGGTCGGCGGTGACGCTGGCCGACGTCGCGATGTACACCTACACGGCGCACGCTCCCGAAGGGGACATCTCGCTCGAGCCGTATCCGCGGATGCGCGCCTGGCTCGCTCGGATCGAGGCTATGCCGGGCTTCGTGCCGATGGCGCGCGCGCCGCGTCGCAACTGACGGCCGGGCGCCGACATGCACGACCAAGACTCTCCCTTCCACGCAGGCGAGCTCGCCCTGCAAGAGCGGAGCGGAATGCGCGAGCGCATCGACCGCGCCGGCCGCCGCATGATCCGTGACTTCATGCCCGAGGAGCACCGCCTGTTCTTCGAGGAGCTGCCGTTCCTGGTGGTCGGAAGCCTGGATGCTCGCGGCCGTCCCTGGGCTTCGATCGTGCCTGGCAGTCCCGGCTTCGTCTCGTCCCCGCACCCGCGCTCGCTGTTGGTCGCGGCGCTACCCACCCGCGGCGATCCCTTGCACGAGAACCTGAGGGCCGGTGTTCCGCTCGGCGTGCTCGGAATTCAGCTCGAGACGAGGCGCCGCAACCGAGCCAACGGGCACGTCGTAGGCGAGAGCCAGCGCGGCTTCGAGCTCGCGGTCGAGCAGTCCTTCGGCAACTGCAAGCAGTACATCCAGTCACGGACCCGTGAGGGCGAGATCGCAGGCTCGAGCGCACGGCGCAGCGGCAGCGCCCTCGGAACCGAAGCGCTGGAGC
>JALYWZ010000108.1 GCA_030852505.1 Myxococcota bacterium
CTCGCCGTTCACGCGCAATACACCCGCATCGAGATCCTCGCTGCCTTCGGCATCGGAGAAGGCGCCAAAGTCGCCCCCTGGCAAACCGGCGTGTATTGGGCCAAGCACGCGCGCGCCGACCTCCTAGCGTTCACCCTCGACAAGACCGGCGATCACTTCTCCCCAACCACCCGCTACCGCGACTACGCCATCAGCCGCGACCTCATCCACTGGGAAAGCCAATCCGTGACGCGCGCCAACAGCGAGACCGGTTTGCGCTATCAGAACCACGCCGCGCAGAACTCGCACGTGATGCTCTTCGCCCGCAAACGCCCGAGCGACCGCGCCTTCTACTTCCTCGGCCCGGCCCAATACGTGAGCCACGAGTCGGAGCTGCCGATGGCGATCATGTGGCGGCTCGAGTACCCGCTGCCGGGGGACTTATTTGCGGCGTTTGCGGCGGCGGTGGCATGATATCGGGATCAGCCGACTGGGTGCACATCGGGGCTCGAAGCCGAAAGACTCGTGCGCTCCCGCTCAGCTTCCCTCGCCCGCGCGGCAGGCCCTGAGAGCCAGGCACAATAATGACCATGGTCCAACGCTGGCTACTGCGCGAACCTGGAAGTCGCATTTCAAGGCGCAGTCATGTCGGAAACGCGTGTAGCAGAGCGAGACAAAACAGAAGCTTCCAGTCTGGTAGATGACCTTGAAGCAGCCCGTAGTGAACGAGAGAACAAGCGCACGGACATTCGTTCGCTGCGGGCGAAGTCCGTTGCAGCCGCCTTCGTCGGCATATCGGGCCTGCTCATCTACGCCGCCAGGCTTGGGACTTGGAAGAGCTTCGCCGAGGTGTTCGCCGCCGGCGTCCTGGTTTCCGGGGCGGCCGCGCTGGTCGGAATCCTTCTCGGATTCCTCTTCGGAATACCGCGAACGACGGTCGCGGAACGTGCGCCGAATCCGGTGACCGATCCACCCGGGGGTCGCGAGCCCGTCCCGGCTGGAACCAGCCCGCTCTCCGCTCCCTATTCGGTGAACACGAACCTCGAGCAAATCTCCGACTGGCTCACGAAGATCCTGGTTGGCGTCGGACTCACGCAGCTAAACGAGATCCCGGAAAAGCTGGCTGCCCTCTAGCGCTGGCTAGGGGAGGGCGTTCCAAATCACCCGGAAACTGGCCGCTTCGCCCTGGGTGCAGTTGCATACTCCTCTGCCTTCGGCTTCCTTTTCGGCTACATCTGGACGCGAGTGATCTTGAGTCCTATGTTTCGACGCGCCGACGAACAGCTCCTGAAAGCTATGGTTCGTCAGGCAATTGCGGAGCGGAGCGCAGCGGCAACCATCGAGCGAGCAAACGCCCGTGCCGACGCCGTCGTCGAACGCGCGACGCTGCGCCAACAAGCGTTGGACACTGCGCTTCGGAAGATGCTGGATCCACTCTACGAAGATCCGAAGCACCGCGCCTACCTCGAGTCCATCCGGGTTGCGGAGGAGTACCTTCGCAACAACGAGGAACCGAACGCGTTCATGTTTTGGTTGCGCTACGCTTGTGCGCAGGCGCAGCGCGCTCAGAACGAGCCCCTGCCTGAGGACCGCGAGGATGGCAAGCGGAAGGCCATCGAAGCTTCGAAGAAGGTGCTCCGCTACAGTCGGGATGCTGGCCGCTACTGGCTCTCCGTCCTGTCGAACCCGAATCATCCAGACAAGATGCCTGGGGAGGACGACCTCCAAGTTCTCTTCGGAGATGCGGCGTTTGAGAACCTCGTCGGCAAAGAGCCGTACCGGATGCGTGGTTCAGCGAGCGCTGAATAGCCGAGAAGTCACCACGCAGCGGCTAGGCGCTGGCCTGAACAAGCGCTCATCAGACACGCTCTGTCCTACCGCGATGACGAAGCGCTGCCCATTTCGTCTTCGCGTTGATATGAGTGCTCCATGGCGGAGATCACGCGCCGGCGCATCGGCGAGCTGGTACAGGGCGTCCTTAGGATCCTTCGAGACAAGCCTGAGGGCATGCGAGCGCGGGACGTCGTGGCGGCGCTCGAGAAAGTGGTGCCGCCGACGGACTTCGAGCTTTCGCCCTACCCAAGTCGGCCAGACTCGCGGCGCTACGATCAGATCGCGCGCTTCGCGACCATCTCGCCGGTGAAGGCGGGCTGGCTCGTCAAGTCGAAGGGCCGCTGGAGCATTACGGATGCCGGGAGTTCTGCGTTGAACGCGTTAACCGATCCGGAGCGGCTGATCCGTGAATCGATCCGTTTGTACGGGCTGTGGAAAGCGGCTCAGGACGACGGGTCCGAGCCAGAGGAAGCCATCGCGGAGGCAGCGGGCGTACCGCCTGAGGACGCCGCCGTGGCGCCGCCAGTGTTCGAGGATGCGGAAGGCGAGGCCTGGGACCAAATCGAGGCCCACGTCGCGAGAATGGATCCCTACGCTTTCCAGGACCTCGTGGCCGCGCTGCTGACGGCGATGGGGTACCACGTCGCGTGGAAGGCGCCGCCGGGGCCCGACCACGGCATCGACATCGTCGCTTACCCGGATCCATTGGGCGCGCGAGAACCCTGCGTGAAGGTGTCGGTGCGTCGACGTTCCGTCAAAGCGGACGTGAAGGACCTGCGCGAGTTCATCAGTGTGCTGCACGACTCGGACGTCGGCATTTTTGTGTCCATGAGCGGCTTCACGAAGCCCGCCGAGGACCTCTCTCGCGCGGAGCGACGAAAGGTCCGTCTGTTCGACATCGAGAAAGTGTTCGACCTGTGGGTCGAGCACTACCCGCGCATCGATGAGTCGTCGAAGCGCCTGCTACCGCTACGTCCCATCTACTTCTTGGCGCCGTCAACCGGAACCTGAACTTTTCCCTCCGTCGCGCGCAGCGCGTCGCTTATAACCCGGGATCCTCGTGACGGAACTGTCGGTCTCCTCGCTGCTCGCTCTTTTGCCCAAGGTGCGGCTCGTTCAGCTGGGGCAGCAACTCGGCGTGGAGGTCGTGGAGAGCGCGACGCAGGAAGTGCAGCTCGCGACGCTCGAGAAGTCGGGGCAGGTCCGGCTCCGGACGCTGGTGGAGTGGATGGGGCGGGACGAGCTGCGGCGAGCCTGCGAGCGCTTCGGGCTGCCGAGTAAGGAACGCTCGCGGCCGGCGCTGGTGACGAGGCTGCTCGAGAAGGCGGGAGCGCCCGAGAGTGTGCGTCCGCAAGGGCTGTTTGGCGGGCAGGCGGTGGATCCGCTGACGCCGAAGGTCGGGTCGATCGTGCGGGTTCGGAAGCGGCAGTACTTGGTCGAGGGGCTCGGGACGCCCGCGGAGCCGGGAGAAGCGACGCGGCTCGACCTGGTTTGTCTGGATGACGACGCGCAGGGACATCGCCTTTCAGTGCTTTGGGAGCTCGAGCTCGGGGCTCGTGTGCAGAAGCCGGAAGCTGAAGGGCTCGGCGCCGTGTCTCGGTTGGATCCGCCGCGGCACTTTGCGGCCTACTTGCATGCGCTGAAGTGGAACCAGGTGACGGCCACGGACGCGGCTTTGTTCCAGTCGCCATTTCGGGCCGGGATCCAGCTCTTCGACCACCAGCTCATCCCGCTCAAGAAGGCGCTCGAGCTGCCGCGGTCGAACGTGTTCATCGCCGACGACGTCGGGCTCGGGAAGACGATCGAGGCGGGGCTGGTGCTCAGCGAGCTCGAGCTGCGGCAGCGCGTCGACTTCGTGCTGATCGTGTGCCCGGCAGCGATCACGCTGCAGTGGAAGCGCGAGATGGAGGTGCGCTTCGGGCAGCGCTTCGCGATTTATGATCGCGCCTTCGTGGCTGAAAAGCGGCGGGAGCGGGGGTTTGGGGTGCCGGCCTGGACGACGCACCCACGCTTCATCATCTCGTATCAGACGCTGCGTCGCCCCGAGTACTACGAACCGTTGCTCGCGCACCTGGGCGATCGGCTGACCAAGAGCCTGCTCGTGCTCGACGAGGCGCATACGGCAGCCCCGGCTTCTTCGAGCAAGTACGCGATCGACTCGCGGATCACGCACGTGGTGCGCGATCTCGCGCCGCGCTTCGAGAACCGGCTCTTTCTGTCGGCGACGCCGCACAACGGGCACTCGAACAGCTTCTCGGCGTTGATGGAGTTGCTCGATCCGCAGCGCTTCACCCGAGGCGTGCCGATTGAGAGGTCGTCGAAGGTACTCGAGCAGGTGATGGTGCGGCGGCTGAAGCGCGATCTGCGCGAAGCTGGCCTCGGCAAGTTTCCGAAGCGCCGCGTCGTGCCCATCGTGCTCGACCACGAACCCGCGTCCGAGCTCCAACTCGCGCGTCTGCTCCGGGAATACACGGCGCTGATGAAGCCCAAGAAGGGGCGCGGTCAACTCGTGTTCCTCAACCTGCAGAAGCGCCTGCTGAGCAGCGTCGAGGCGTTTTCGAGGACGCTCGAGGCCCACGCCGCGAAGGTGCATTCGGGTGCCGCCCAGCGCGAGGTGACGCTCGACCTCACCACCCCGAGCGGCGAGCCCTCGGAAACGCGCGATCGCGAGGAGGACGTGCTCGATCGCGAGACCGATGCCGAGGTGGCCGCGGCCACGGCCACGCTCGATTGGACACGAACAGACGCCGCCCGCGCTCGCGACCTCTTGGCGGAGCTCCAGCGGCTGGCCCAGCGGGAACGCAGCAAGCCGGACGCGAAGGCTCTGGCGATCGTTGACTGGGTTCGGAAGAACCTGTGCTCCGGCGAGCCCAAGGCGCGCTGGGCGGACCGGCGGCTGATCATTTTCACCGAATATGCGGACACCAAGCGCGCGTTGATGCGCGTGCTCGATCAGGTTTTCGAGCAGACCCACCTCGGCGAGGAACGGGTCCGCGGCTTCCACGGCGCGCTGGACGATGCCGCGCGGGAAGAGCTGCAACGCCACTTCAACGGCGACCCGAAGCAGTATCCCGTGCGGATCTTGGTCGCCACGGACGCCGCGCGCGAAGGCCTAAACCTCCAGAGCCACTGCGCCGACCTGTTCCACTACGACATTCCCTGGAACCCCGCGCGGCTCGAGCAGCGCAACGGGCGCATCGACCGCACGCTGCAGCCCTCCGACGAGGTGCGTTGCTACTACTTCGTTTACGCCGGGCGCGAGGAGGATCGCGTGCTCGACCAGCTCGTGAAGAAGGTCGAGACCATCCAGGAAGAGCTCGGCTCGCTCGGAGATGTCGTGCTGCAACGCATCGAGGGCGCGCTCGAGCAAGGCATCGACGGCGCCACGCAAGCGCGCCTCGAGGAGCAAGAGCCCGCCGAAGAAGCGCGCGCCGCGGTCCAGGAAGAGCTCGAGTCGCAGCGCGCGGCGCTCACTGCTCTCCGCGAACAGACCGATCAGGCGGCGGCTATTCTCAACCGCTCCCGAAAAACCATCGAGTTTTCTCCGGAGCTCTTGCACGACGCGGTCGACGTGGGGCTCGAGCTGGCGGGAGCTCGACCGCTCGAACCGGTGGCGCTGCCGGAAATCCAGGGCCAGCAGGTGTTCCGGCTACCGGAGCTGCCGGAGAGCTGGCAGAGCACGCTCGACTCGCTGCGCGCGCCACGGGAGCGCAAGCAAGATTGGCCGGAGTGGCGGCGGAGCCCGCCGCAGCCCGTGGTGTTTCAGCCCCTCGAGCGGATGGGGGACGACCGGGTGCACCTGCATCTCGAGCACCCGTTCGTGCAACGCATCTTGTCGCGGTTCCGGGCGCAGGGTTTCGGGGCCCACGATCTTTCGCGCGTCACCGTGATCCCGAGCTCGGAGGACTCGATCGCACGGGTGATCGTGTTCGGCCGGCTGTCGCTGTTCGGACCGGGCGCGGCGCGCTTGCACGACCGGCTGGTGAGCGTGGCAGCGCAGTGGCTCGAATCGAAGGGTGCCGGCCACCTGCGCCCCTTCGCCGACGAAGCCGACCGCCGCGCTCTGGAGCGCCTCGACCTGTTGCTCCAGAAGAGCCGCGAACTCCGCGAAGTGCCGGAGCCGATCCAGGCGCGGCTCGCGGCCTCCGCCGCTGCGGATTTTGCGGCGCTCTGGCCGGCCGTCGAAGCCGAGGCCGACGCCCGGGCGCACGAAGCGGCACAGCAGCTCCAGGACCGAGCCCAGACCGAAGCCCGAGCACTCCGCGCAATCCTCGAACGCCAGCGCGAGCTCATCGAACGAACCCTCGGCGAACGCCGGCAGCTCGGCCTGTTCGCGGGAGCGAGCCCCGAAGAGCAAAAGCAGTGGGAAGCGGACCGCGACCACCTGCAGCAACGCCTCGCGAAGATCGGTGAGGAGGTCGAACGCGAGCCGCGTCAGATCGAGGCGCTCTACCAGGTGAGCTTGAAGCGCCTGTCGCCCGTCGGGCTCGTGTACCTCTGGCCCTCGACTCGGATGTGACATGAGCCAGACCGAGCAAGCATTTCACGAAGAGTGGCTGGGCCTGGTACAGCCGTCCGAAGGCCTCGTGGTCTCGGTGCCGGTGCTGGTCGAGGCCCAGTGCATGGTGCGGGTCGGACGCGAGGTGCAGGAGTGCTTCGAGGCGCTCGTCACGCGCCAGGGCAAGGACGCGATCGTCACGGATCTCTCCGCCGTGTTACGCGAGATCCTCGACCTCGACGAGGGCCGCTTCGACGCCGGCTCCGCGCTGCCCAAGCCGCTGCGCCTGTACGTCCCCGAGGGCAAGCAAGAGCTGCGACCCACGCGCGCGCTGCGCTGGGGACCCGGTGGAGCGCCTTCGACCCTGCCGCCCGCGCCGAGCTCGTTACCCGGAACCGCGCCGACCGCGGATCGGACGGCGGCGGCAGAAGCAGGAGCGGACTACGCGCTACTGGTCTGGGAGATCCCACCGGAGGTCACCGACCTCGACAAGCCGGAGATTGTCACGGGGCCCTGGGAGTACCCGGCGCGCGCGAAGTTCGAGCGCTTACTCCGTGAGTGCCGCGTGCCGATTGGCTTGCTCTCGAACGGGCGCGAGCTGCGGCTATTTTACGCCCCGCACGGCGAGAGCACCGGTACGCTGAGCTTCCGCGTCCCCGATCTGCTCGAAATTGGGGGCCGGCCGATCCTCGATGCCTTCGTGATGCTGCTCGGGCGCGAGCGTTGGTTCAGCGTCAGCGAAGAGCAGAGCTTGCCGGCGCTGCTCGCGCGCAGCCGGCGCCACCAGGCCGGTGTCACGAACGCGCTCGCGGGCCAGGTGTTCGAGGCCCTCGAAGAGCTGCTGCGCGGCTTTTCCGCGGCTTCCGAGCGTTCGCCGCACGACTCACTCCGCCCGGCGCTCGAGCGCGAGGGCAGCCCGAGCCACGTGTATTCGGGGCTGCTCACGCTGCTGTTGCGGTTGGTGTTCGTCCTGTATTCGGAGGACCGCGGCCTGCTGCCGAGCGACGTCGAGCTCTACGCCAAGCACTACAGCGTGCTCGGGTTGTTCGACGAGCTCGAGAAGGCTCAGGGGCGCTATCCGGACTCGATGCAGCTGCGCTTCGGCGCCTACCCGCGGCTCGTGAGCTTGTTCCGGATGATCCACTTCGGCGCCCGACACGGCACGCTGGTGTTGCCAGAACGCCGCGGGGATCTGTTCAACCCGCACCGCTTCCCGTTCCTCGAGGGTTGGGAAGGCGGGAGCGGCCCGGGGCGCGATCCGGAAGCCCGCGCCGCGGTGGACCTGCCCGCGGTGGACGACGGCACCATTTATCGCGTGCTCAAGGGCCTGTTGATCCTCGAAGGCCAGCGCCTCAGCTATCGTGCCCTCGACGTCGAGCAGATCGGCAGTGTGTACGAAGCGCTGATGGGCTTCGACGTCGAGCGCTTGACTTCACCCGCGGTGCGCCTGCGCCTTGGCAACAACAAGACGCGAGTCTGGCTCGGTGCGGCAGAGCTCTTGGCGCTGCCCGCGGGCCGCCGCGAAAAGTATCTGACGGACGAGATCGGCTTCGACAAGAACGTCGCGACGCGGATCCTGAAGGCCATCGCCGACGCCAAGACCGAAGAGGCGGTGCTCAGCGCCCTCGAAGGGCTCGCGGGCAGCAAGGGCGGAGTTCGTGCACCGGGCGGAACCCTCGTGATCCAGCCCGGACCCGAGCGTCGCCGCACCAGCAGCCACTACACGCCGCGCTCCCTGTGCGAGCCGATCGTCGCCCGCACGCTCGAGCCGCTGATCCGCGCCATGGGCGACCGCCCGCGCTCGGAAGATCTGCTGCGGCTCGTGATCTGTGACCCTGCCATGGGCTCCGGCGCGTTCCTGGTCGCGGCTTGCCGCTACCTGGCCGATCAAGTGGTGGCCGCCTGGACGCGCGAATCGGCAGAAGGCCTTCCACTGTTCGACGGCCTCGACCCGACCGCCACCAGCGAAGAACGCGCCGCGCGCGGCGGTAAGACCAAGCTCGCGCTCCTGGCGGACGCCAAGGAAGACGTCGTGAACCACGCGCGCCGGCTGGTCGCGCAGCGCTGCCTGTACGGCGTCGACAAGAATCCCTTTGCCGTCGAGCTCGCGCGGCTCAGCTTGTGGCTCGTCACCCTGGCGCGGAACGAGCCGTTCACCTTCGTGGACCACGCCCTGCGTCACGGCGACAGCCTGGTTGGCCTGAGCTTCGACCAGATCCGCGCCTTCCACTGGAAGCCCAAAGAACAGCTCGAGACCACCGCCGGCGCTCTCAAGCAGGCGCTCGACGAAGCGATTCAGCTGCGTCAGGAGATCCTGAGCCTCGCCGGGGATTCCAGCCGCGAAGGCCAGGCGCGGAAGTATCACTTGCTGGCCGACGCGAGCGACGCGCTCGACCGCGTGCGGTTGATTGGCGACCTGGTGGTCGGGGCGTTCTTCGCGTTCGAGAAAGACAAGGATCGCGAGGCGGAGCGCAACCGGCGCTTGGACTTTGTGGAGCGCTGGCTCGCGGCGGAGAGCAGCGCTGAGGAGCGGGCGCTCAAGGCGGAGCTCGAAGAGATGCAGGCCGAGCTCCGGAAGACACAGGTGCCATTCCACTGGATGCTGGAGTTTCCGGAGGTGTTCTATCTGGAACGCCCGGATCCGCTCGAGGGTGGGAAGGTGAATGGGGCAGCCTTTGTCGAGGCGTTCGTGGGAAATCCGCCGTTTGCTGGCAAGAACGGGATCAGCGAGGCGGGAGGCCCGGCGTACTTGTCGTGGCTCCAGACGATCCACGAAGGGGCTCACGGCAACGCCGATCTGTCGGCGCACTTCTTCCGTCGCGCGGCGACGTTTACGGGTCGGCACGGCACGATCGGGTTGATTGCTACGAACACGATCGGCCAGGGCGACACCCGTGCCACGGGCCTTCAGTTCCTGGTCGGTCACGGATTCACGATCTTCGATGCGACGGTAAACCTATCGTGGCCCGGAGACGCGGCAGTGACGGTATCCGTTGTGCAGCTCGCGACCGGCAACCCGAGCAAGACCTTGGAACGTCGCCGCGACGGAAAGCTGGTGAGTGACATCAATTCGCGGCTGCGGGCAAAGCCGGAACGTCCGGATCCGAAGCCGCTTGTTGGCAACAGCGAAGCCTCTTTCGTCGGGACCTACGTCCTCGGCATGGGCTTCACGCTGACGCCGGAAGAAAAGGAGCTGCTCATCGCCAAGAACGGGCGCAACGCGGAGCGCATCTTCCCGTACTTGGGTGGCGAAGAGGTGAACACGAGCCCGACGCAATCGCACGAGCGCTACGTGATCAACTTCGGGCAAATGGAGCTTGGTGAAGCGGAACAATGGCCGGACCTGATGGCGATTGTGCGGGAGAAGGTGAAGCCGGAACGCGATCGACTCAAAGACAATAC
>JALYWZ010000109.1 GCA_030852505.1 Myxococcota bacterium
CTCCATGCTGGCACGGGCCGCGACCACCGACAGCGACGCCGAGGTCCGACGCATCTGCGCGGCCGTGCTCTCATGAGCAACCTGCCCGCGCTCACCCCACAGGTGTTCTCGATCCTGAGCGCGTTGATCGAGGATCGGCTCGGACTGTTCTTCGGACCAGATTACCTGGATCTCGTGGCCGAGAAGCTCGGCCCCCGGGTCGCCGAGCGCGGCTTCGAGTCGATGCTCGATTACTACTACTTCCTCCGGTACGACCCCGAGGCCGAAAACGAGCTTCGGGCCGTGGCGGATCTTCTGACCGTCAACGAGACTTACTTCTTCCGCGAGCTCACGCCGCTCGAGGTGCTGGTCGGTGAGTTCGTCGCGCCGCTCGTGGCAGCGGGCAAGCGCGCGCGGATCTGGTGCGCGGCCTGCTCCACCGGCGAGGAGCCGATCTCTCTCGCCTCGTTGCTCGATGCGCGCGGATTGCTCGACCAGGTGGAGATCGTCGCAAGTGACGTCAGCTCGCGGGCGCTCGCCGTCGCGAGCCGCGGCGTGTACTCCGGCCGTTCTCTGCGGGCGATCGCCTCGCCGCAGAGCTGGCTCATCGAGGAAGGCGGCCGTCACGTCGTCTCCGAGCGCTTGCGGCGCGCCGTCGATTGGCGGCGCGTGAACCTGCTCGACGACGCGGCCGTCGCGGAGCTCGGGGTGTTCGACGCGATCGTGTGCCGCAACGTGCTCATCTACTTCCGTGACGAGACCACGACGCGCGTCCTCGGACGGCTCCACCGGGCGCTCATGCCCGATGGACGCCTCTTGGTCGGGGTGTCGGAGTCGTTGATCCGGCTGGGCACGGCCTTTCAATGCGAGGAGCGCGGCGGCGCGTTCTTCTATCGAAAGAGCTCATGACGCTCCGCGTCCTGGTCGTCGACGACTCGGCCTTCGCGCGCAAGGTGATGCGCGACGTGCTGCAAGCAGCGCCCGGGATCGAGGTGGTGGGGACGGCCCGCGACGGTCTGGATGCTCTCGCCAAGATCCAGGAGCTCGACCCCGACGTCATGACGTTGGACCTGGTCATGCCGCATCTCGACGGGCTCGACACGCTGCGAGCGCTCTCCGGTCGCGAGCGACCGCGGGTGGTCGTGGTGTGTATGGCCGAGGCCGACAGCGATCTGGCACTGTCGGCGCTCGAGGCGGGCGCGCTCGACATCGTTCACAAGCCCACGGCGCTTGCGACCGAGCGGCTCTACGACCTGTCGAAGGAGCTGGTTTTCAAGGTGGAGGCCGCTGCCGCAGCGCGCTCTTCCGGTCGGCCGGCGAGGCCCGTTTCTGCTGCGGCGGGGTCTTCGGCAGGCGTCGCGCCAATTGGATCGCCCGCTCGTGATTTGGTTGCGATCGGAGGTTCTACCGGCGGGCCGAGCGCCATCACTCGCCTGTTGAAGGCGCTGCCCGGCGACTTCCCGGTTCCGATCGCGGTCGTAGTCCACTTGCCCGCCGGTTTCACGGCGAGCTTCGCCGAGCGGCTGGACCAGGAGTGTGCGCTTCGGGTGGTGGAAGCCACGGAGGGCGTGCGCCTGACTCCCGGCAAGGCCGTGATCGCCCGCGGCGACGCGCACCTCCTCGTTCAGCGCGACGCGCGCGGCCTCTACGGCTCGCTCTCGATCGAACCGTCGTCTCTGCATCGTCCCTCCGTGGATCAGCTGTTTGCGAGCGCGGCCGCCGCGGCCGGCGAGCGCGTGCTCGCGGTCGTGCTCACGGGCATGGGCGACGATGGCTTCGAGGGCGGACAGGCGCTGCACCGCGCCGGCGCCAGCATTCTCGTCGAGTCGGAGGAGTCGTGTGTCGTCTACGGCATGCCCCGAGTCGTCCAAGAAGCGGGCCTAGCCAGCGGCCAGTTCCCGATCGACGAAATGGCATTCCAGATCTCGGTCCGCGTGTCGCCCGGAGCGCCGCCCTGAGGGCGTGCTTTTTTTCGCACGAGGTGTCCAGAAATCGTTGGCCCGCGCGTCCTCGAGGTATCGATTCAACGGAACCGTCATGCCCAAATACCTCTGCCTCCAGCGCCATCTCCCCGTCGCAAACGCGAGCCCGGAACGCCCTTCTCCTGCACAAATGCAGGAAATGTATGAAAAATTCAACGCCTGGCGCGAGAAGTACCAGGCCAACCTGGCCGATCTCGGCGGCCGACTCGGGGCCAGCCAGCTCGCGCTGCCGGGTCCGTCACCCGACGGCCCCTTCGTCGAGATCAAGGAGCTGGTCGGCGGCTACATGATCGTCTCCGCTGCAGACCTCGACGAGGCCGTAAATGTCGCGCGCGATTGTCCGGGACTCTTGACGCCGGGCTCGGGGGTCGAGGTGATCGAGATCCGTTCTCCGGGATGACCTCCGCGCTCGGTGCGCATTTCTTTCGGCACGAGTACGGCCGGCTCGTGGCATCGTTGTCGCGCCGGGTGGGCGTGCACCATCTGGAGCTCGTGGAAGATGCGGTTCAAGCTGCACTGCTGACCGCGGTCGAGTGCTGGAGCCGGGCGGAGCTACCGGAAAATCCTCCCGCGTGGCTATACCGCGTTGCCGGGAACCACTTGCTCGGCGAGCTGCGCCGACGTGCGCGGCGCGCAGCGCTGCTCGATGCGTCCGCCGGCGGCGAGCAGGATCCGATCACTTTGCCGGAGGAGGCCTCTCTGTGCGGAGAGGTGCCGGACAGTTTGCTCCGCATGCTCTTCGTCTGCTGCGATCCGGCGATCGCGCCCGAGTCTCAGCTCGTGTTGGCGCTGAAGACACTCTGCGGCTTCGATATCCCGGAGATCGCCCAGCGCTTGTTCACGAGTGAGGCGAGCGTCTACAAGCGACTCGCTCGGGCACGGAAGCGGCTCCGCGAAGCGCGGGTCGCGCCCGAGGACTCGAGTACGCAGCAGCTCCTCGAGCGCCTGCCGGCGGTTCAGGCCATCCTCTACACGCTGTTCACGGAGGGTTATCTCTCACACGGCGAAGCAGCCATCCGTCGCGAACTGTGCGACGAAGCGCTGCGACTCACGGCGCTGCTCGCGGCCCACCCGGCCGGCGCGCGGCCCGAGACGTTTGCTCTGCTCGCGTTGATGCACCTGCACACGGCGCGGTTCTCGGCTCGGCAGGACGGAAGCGGCGGGCTGTTACTCCTCGAAGAGCAGGATCGCTCGCGTTTCGATCAGCAGCAGCTCGCGTGCGGCCTCACCTGGCTCGCGCGGTCGGCCGGAGGCACCGTCTTTTCCAGGTACCACTGCGAGGCGGGCATCGCCGCCGAGCATTGTCTTGCGCCGTCGTTTGCCGAGACGCGTTGGGAGCGCATCGTCGAATGTTACGAGCTACTCGACCGAGTCGCGCCGTCGGCCATCCACACGCTGAACCGCGCCATCGCCGTGGCGGAGCTGAGGGGCGCCCGGGAAGGTCTCGCGGTGCTCGAGGCTTTCGCGCCGCCCGCCTGGCTTGCCGGGTCGTTCGTCTGGTCAGCGGTCCTGGCTGATCTCTACCGGCGATGCGGGCATTCCGAGCACGCGCAGCGCCACCGGCAAGCGGCTCTCGCGCTGGCTCCAACGGCCGCAGTCCGCGCCGCGTTGCAGCGCCGCCTGGGTTGACTCAGGTCTGCGCCGCTTCTTGCGGGCGCTCTGTATGCCGGAGCGCGGATGCCGTCAGAGGGCCGACGATCGCCCATTGCACCAGGGTAAATCCGGTTTCGATCAGCAAGTAGTCCGGCACGGAGCTCATCACGTTCTTGGCCGCGACGGCGATGGTGGTGAAGCTCCAGGAGAGCGCGGCACCGAACGCGGCATAGGCGAGCGCGCGCCGTGAGCGGTCGGACCAGCCAGCGAACGTCCGCGCGTAGATCCAAGCGAACAGCGCGGCTTGAATCGACATCGCGAGCAAGCCGAACGGCACGATCACGTCCTTCCGGTACATGGCGAGTGCGTCGTAGTAACCCTTGAACGCGACGAGGTGCCAAATGAAGCCGAGCGCGAAGGTGGGGACCAGATAGCACACAGCGCCCAACACGATTCGTCGACTCATCGAGGTACCTCATCCAGCAGCAGTTGCAGTTGCTCGAGCGCGCCGGCCCAGCCTTCCGCGTGGCGCGTGGTGGCGTCGTCGCGCTCGAACCGCTCGTGCAAGATGACGAGCTCGCTGCCTCCGGCGTTCGGCGCGATCGACACCGTGACCTGGGACTCGATGCCCGCGTGCACGTCCGGGGGCTCGATCAGCCAAGAGAACACCAGGCGGTGCGGCGCGCGGATCTCGCGATACGTGCCGCCGACCAGCATGCGCTCCTCCCCCTTCGTCTCGTAGGCAAAGCGATAGCGGCCGCCCTCTCGAAAGTCGAGCTCCAGCACGGTCAGCCCGACGTCCAGGGAGGGCCTGAGCCAACGCCCGACGACCTCGGCGCTGGTGAACGCGGCGAAGACGCGCTCAGGCGGCGCAGCCAGCTGGCGCCGCACCTCTGCGCAGGTGCGCTTCTTCACCGAGGATCCGCCGCGAGCAGGGCCTCGAGCTGATCGATGGCGCCGCACCAGAATCGCTGGTGACGCTCGATCCAGTCGCCAGCCTCTTTCAATGGGCCTTGCCGCAGGCGGAAACGGTGGACGCGGCCCTCGACGCTGCGCTCGATGAGCTTCGCCTGCTCGAGGACCTTGAGGTGGCGCGAGATGGTGGGCTGCGCCGAGCGGAACTGCTTGCCGAGCTCGCCCGCGCTCCGCGGCTCGCCGCCGGCCAGGGCGTGGATCATCGAACGCCTCGTGTGGTCGGAAAGCGCGTGAAACGTGCGGTCGAGCAGCGCCGTGGATTGCATAGCCGAGCAGCTATATGTTTGTCGGAAGCCTGTCAAGCAACCGCCGGAGAAGGCGGCTTTTAGCTCGAGTCCCTGGCGATCCGCCCCAGGATGCCCTTGACCGTGACGTCGAGCTGGCTGCCTTCGCGGTAGTCCGCGGGAACCACGAAGTCGGAGCGGTTCTCGGCGATCAGGTTGTACACGGTGGGCTGCGCCTTCAGCTCTTCCCACTTCTTCGGATCGAAGACGGCGATCGAGTGGCCGCCTTGATGACGAACCATCTTCATCGATGGAATGTCGGTGTCTCCGTCCCCGAGGTAGATCATGCGAGTGAAGGGGACCGGGCGCCGGTCGACGGGGATCCAGCGGTTCACGGACTCGTCGTCCCAGGTCGTCTGGACGCCCTTGTTGATGCGGAACAAGAACTGCGTCTTGGTCGTGTAGTTGACGACCACCGCGGGCCACACCGCGAAGCCGTTTTCGTCGTACAGGTAGCGGGAGCCGAACACCTTCTTGAAATGACGGAAGATCTCGCAGCCGCGGATGATCTCCTCGTTGCCGGAGGTGACCACGTAGTGTTCGAGGGAAAGGCCCTGTTTTTCCGCGTGGCCGTCGATGCGCGAGAACCAGTCGAGCACTCCCGGCATGTACGGCAGCGTCTTGCCGTGCTCGGCCAGGGAGGCCGCCGTGATCGGCTTGTTCGCCGCGAGCGAGCGGCGCACCATCTCCCGCATGTAGATCAGGATCTGGTCGGCGTCGTGCTCTTGCTTCAACCGTGCGACGTCGCGCCAGAACTCTTCTCGGCTGCAGTTGACGTGGTTCGGCAGGAAGCTGTGCTCCTGCATGTTGTCGCGGACCAGGGTCCCGTCGAAGTCGTAGACGAGCGCGGTGCGAAGCAGTTCTTTCATCGGGGAGCGGATGCGGACGGAGCCGGGGCCGGAGCCGGCTCCGGCGCTGCCGAGGCGGCAACGCTGCCCGAAGCCGGAGGCGCCGCTGGAGCAGGTGTGCCGGGTGGCGTACTCCCCGTCGCGCCGCCGAGCAACGCCAGCTGCCCCTGCCGGGCGTAGTCGATGGCCTCGGCCAGGACGCGGGCTGCCTCCTGAGGCGCATGGAAGCCCATGCTGTTTTCCGCCGCGATGAAGTCCAGGCGCCACTGGGACTTGCGCTGGAAGTCCTGAGCCTGCCGCAGGCGCTCTTCCGGCACGCCGGCGGCCTTGGCCGCCACGTAAGCGTCGATCAGCTGCACGATCGCCGCGCCGCCGCGCTGCAAAAGGTCGTAGTTGCGCTGCTGGATCGCGTCGACGCGGCTCTTCATTTCCTCTTCGTTCGCGCGGTGGCAGGTCTGGCAGGCGCGGTTGACGTTCAGCAGCGGGCTCCGGACCCAGTGGTCGCTGATCTTGGTCGCGCCCTCGCGCATGTACGGCATGTGGCAGTCGGCGCACGAGACGCCGCTGCGCGCGTGAATGCCCTGGTTCCACAGCTCGAACTCGGGGTGCTGGGCCTTGAGCACCCGTGCTCCGGTCTCGCTGTGCGAGTAGTCGCTGAACGCGTCGCCGTTCGGGAACTTGGTCTCGTTCCAGAAAGCTTCGATGTCGTCGGCCTTCAGGCCCTTCCCCCAAGGGAAGGTGAGCGGCATCTTGCCCGCGCAGTAGTACTCGACGTGACACTGGCCGCAGACGAAGGAGCGGAGCTCGTTGCGCGAGGCGTCGACGTTCGGATCGTAGGGACGCTCGCGCTTGCCGCTGCGCCAGAGCGCGATCGACGGCAGCGCCGGCACCGCCGCTTCGGAGCTCGCGAGCGCCTGGATCCCGCGGATGAACCCGGGGCGGGTGACGCGAAGCCCCATGTCCTTCGGATCGTGGCAATCGACGCAGCCGAGCGGGTGCCCGTGGCCCGAGTCGTAGAGCTTCTTGTTCAGCTCCTGGTAGCTGAGCTTGAAGGTCTGCTCGAAGCCGGCCATCACGTCGCCGCCGCCGAGCTCCCGATACACGGGGATGATCGAGGCGTGGCAGTGCAGGCAGGAACCGGACTGCGGCTTCGACAAGCGCTTGGTCACCTCCTGATCCTCGAGCATGTGCGCGTGGCCGCGCCGGTCGCGGTAGTCGATGGAGAAGGCGTAGCCGAGGAACATGCGCTTGAGCCACGGGTCGCGCGCAATTTTTTCCTCCGGCAGCGCTTCACTGCCCGCGTGTCCGCCGAAGCGCGTGCGGGTCGGGAACGCGGTGCGCCGGTAGCCGTCGTACTGCAGCGGCCAGTTGCGCCCCCACTTGGCCGAGTCGGTGTCGTTCTCTCCCACCTCGACCACGCGCACGTAGGGGTTTCGTTGCTCGGACTTGCGCGTGAAGATGTTGACGAGCAGCGCCGTCACCCCGGCGGTCAACGCAACTGCCGCGACCAGCGACAGGACGAGCGCGCGTCGCGTGGCCCAGAACGGAGGAGGTAGGGAAGGGTTGGGAGAAGGATTGGGAGGGGTGGAAGTCATGGCTTCTCCTTCGGATCGAGCTCGCTTCTGAGCAGGCGTCCGCCGAGGCGCGCGGCTTCGCCGTGTCCGACGGTTCGATGGCAATGCAGGCAATCGGCCGACTCGCCGTGGCCGAGGTCCGGCGCGTTCATTTCGGCGACCAGCGATTCGTGGCACCGCACGCAGTTGTCTCGGAGGATCGCGACGCCCGCGGGCTGGACGATGATCGGCTCGACGAAATTTTGGGACGTGAACTTCTGACTGTGGCGGTAGCCGTTTTCGGCCTTGGCCAGGTACTTGGGCACGAAATCATGCGGCAGGTGGCAGTCGATGCAGACCGCGACCGTGTGGTGACTGGCTTTCTGCCAGCCGTCGTACTGCGGGCGCATGATGTGGCAGTTCACGCACGCGCGCGGGTCAGTGCTGAAGTACGAGAGGCCTTCGGCATAGCGGAAGGTGAAGCCGCCGACGCCCAGCAGAATGCCGAGCGCCACCGCCAGCGCCACGAGCAAGCGCTGCCGCGCACTGCGCCGCTCGGCTCGCGTCGTCATCCAGCCGGCCTCACCTCGAAGACCGCCGCGGTGTCTCCGGCGGCGATCAGCAGGTTCGCTTGCGAGCCCGTCCAGGTCCCCACGTCGATCACCACGACCGGGCGCCCCCCGCACGGCGCCCAGGACACCGCAGCCTCGGTGCCGTGTCCCGAGAGGATCACGTCGGCGCGGCGTTCTCTCGACCCATCGAGCCGCTCCAGCTCGCGCACCACTCCGAGCAGTTGCTCACCCGAGCGGCGCTCCACGAACGAAGCGCACACCACTCCGGCTGGCAGCGGTCGCTCGTCCATCTGGCGCGACTCTGGCGGAGAATCAGCGCGCAGCGTACCGAGGGATTGCTGGAGCCAGCGCTTCACCGCCGGGGAAATCCGCATCATTTCCACGAGCGCGCAGAAGCTGGCCTTGCCCGGCACGAGCTCCGCGAGCGTCGTCGCCAGAGCGTGCAGGCGCTGCTCGTGCTCCGCCGCCGGCTCGCTGCCGAACACCAGCTCTGCCTCGTGGCCGTGCAGCGCATACACCTTGCCGCCCACCCAGAAACCGAGCCGGAAGCGCTCCGGCTCGTGGGCGCGCAGCGACGGGACCTGCGACAGGAAGCAAGCGTCGTGGTTGCCGATCACGTGCGAGAGGCCCATCTTCGCGTCCAAGCGCAAAATTAGCTGGTAGGCCGCGACGTTTTCAATGCGCGAAATCGCGTCGACGGCAGAGCCGCCCGCTGCCGCCTCGAAGACGTCGAACCAATCCCCGAGCTGGAGCACGCGTTGCCCCATCGGATGCCGCGCGCAAAGCTCGTCGATCGCCGTGAGCGTCGCAGCGAGCCGCTGCGGCTTGTCGGGACCGCCGGACGCAAAGCGATCGTTCGGGCCGCCGTCGCCCAGCCGCACGTTGGGCAGAGCTACGATGGCCGTCTCGAACACCGGACGGTCGAACACGACCTTGACCTGCGCGCCCGGAGAACCGCGGACCAGTGCCGGTGCCAGCCGGTAGCCGTGTTTCCCGTGGAGCGTGCAGAGCTCACGCACTGTCTCGTCGAACGCGGTCATCGCGCCCCGAGTTTCCTCCTCCGTCGCCCAGTTGCGACGCGAGCGAGCACCCTACCT
This sequence comes from Myxococcota bacterium, assembly GCA_030852505.1. Lineage (GTDB taxonomy): Bacteria > Myxococcota_A > Polyangia > Polyangiales > Polyangiaceae > PMG-095. The sequence goes on from JALYWZ010000109.1 coordinate 8,884, forward strand.
TCGGGCACTCGAATGTAAAGCGAAATGATTGCGCAGAGGCCCGGGTCTCTAGCCCTCAGTCGGCTAATCGAGCTTTGCCAGCGAGCGCGGGAGTGACTGGACCGACACCAGCATCCACAGGCCCACCAGCAGAAACAAAGCCGGATAGCTCGTCGCATTCGCTACCAGGCCGCCTCCGAGCAGGATCAGGCCGCCGCCGAAATAGAATGCGCCGTTCAGCAACGTGAGCATCGCGCCGCGGCGCGCGGGATCCGAGCGCTCCGCGGCAAGCGTGACGAGCGACGGATACAACAAGCCGTGTGCGATGCCGAATGCGAAACCGAACAGTTCGAGGTAGCCCGGCACCAGGAAGGCTACGGAACAGACGACGAGCCCATAAAATGCGAACGAATACCGTGCTACGAGCGCGCGCCCGAATCGGTCGGCGGCGTTTCCGAACAACAGCCGCACCGCCACCGCCGCCACGGTGTAACCCACGAAGAACCCCGAAACCCGCAGCGATCCGAGGTCGAGCGCGTGGGGCGGCGTGAACGTGAAGAGCGTGCCGAAGGCGGCGCCGTTGAGCAGAGCTGCATAGGTGATGCGCTTGGCGCCGCGCCTCGGGATCGCGACCGCGGCGCTGGACGTCATTCGGGGAGTCTCGGGGACGCCGAGGCCGATCGCGAAGGAGAGCGCGGCCATCACGGCCGCGGCAATGAACACCGCGCTCCAACCGAAGGTCAGCGCGGCGGACTCGGCGAGCGCCGGCGCCACCGCGTTCGAGACCAGCGACGCCGTGCCCAGCATGCCGATGGCCTCGCCGAGCCGGGCACCGCTCGCGAG
>JALYWZ010000624.1 GCA_030852505.1 Myxococcota bacterium
GAATTCGGCGGGGACCCTCCCCACGCGCGCACTCTTTTCGTCCGAGTTTTCCGCCAATCTCGGCAGATTCCTAACCGCTTGTCGCGCTAGCAAGCGCCGAAAGGAGCGCGTGTCAAGTCGTGGCGAGCTCACTCCCGGGATGGACAACCGACGCCATCGGCCCGCCGGACGCGCGCGAGTTTGTCGTGGGAGGACGCGGGAACGCGTCGATCGCATCGCTTCCTCTTGACGCGGGCGCCCGCGCGGAAGAATTGAAGGGGCGCTCGAAGAGGCGAGCGTAGTTTTGAAGCGGTCGTCAATGGGTCGGAAGAAACAGCGCGACGACAAGATCATTCATGTCGTGTTCGGCCCCGGTGGCGGTCGCGTGCAGCGCCGCGATCAGCTCGCGCCGAAGCAGACGCCCGACGTGAATGGCAACGGCCGCGAGCCGCTCACGGACTTGTTCAGCCTGAGCGAGATCGCACGGCTGCTCGACATCCCCGCGACGCGGCTGCGCACCCTCGACCGCGCCGGGGTGGTGTCGCCGAGCGGACGCCGCCGCGGGCGACGCGCGTACACGTTCTCGGATCTGATCGCGCTCCGCGCCGCCAAAGCGTTGCTCGAGCAGCGCGTGCGTCTGCGCGACGTGACGCGTGCGATCCAGGCCCTCAAGCGCTCACTGCCGAAGGTGACGCGGCCGCTCCAGGAGCTGCGCATCGTCTCGGATGGCCAACGCGTGATCGTGCGCACGCAAGACGGCGCGTTCGAGCCGCTCACCGGGCAGATGCTGCTCGACCTCGAGGTGAAGACGCTGCGCGACGACGTCGTGCGCGTGCTGCGCCCGTCGGCGGGGCGCGAGCGCGCTCGCACCGCGTACGAGCTCTACTTGAAGGCCAGCCAGCTCGACGAAGATCCACTGACGATGGACGACGCTGAACGTCTGTACCGTCAGGCGCTCGAGCTCGATCCGTGGCTGGGCATCGCCTACACGAACCTCGGCAACATCCGGTTTCGCCGCCAGGATACCGAGGCCGCCGAGCAGTATTACCGCCGCGCGCTCGAGATCGACGCGCGTCAGCCCGAGGCCCAATACAACCTCGGCTACGTGATGCTGGAGCGCGGCCAGCCGGAGCTCAGCATCCCGCTGTTCCTGGGCGCGATCGAGGCGGACCCCAAGTTCTCCGACGCTTACTTCAACCTGGCGATGGCCTACGAGCAGATCGGCGAGACCCAGAAGGCGCGCCCGCACTGGAAGACGTACGTCTCGCTCGAGCCCAGCGGCACCTGGACCGAGATTGCCCGCCGACACCTCTGAGCGCGCTCAGAGCCTTCTGTGACACAAGCTCGGGACGCGCGCGCGAACCTGCTCGAGGAACGCGCGCTCGAGGCGGGCCCGTACGAAGCCGATTCGATCCGACGCCTCCGCGACCACCGTGCCCCACGGATCCGCGATCAGCGCGTGGCCGTAGGTCTGCCGGCCCTGGGGGTGGGCTCCCCACTGAGCGGCGGCGAGCACGTAGCACTGCGACTCGATGGCGCGCGCGCGTAGCAGCACGTGCCAGTGCTCCTTGCCGGTGTTCAAGGTGAACGCGGCAGGGACAGTGAGCACTTCGGCGCCCGCGTCCACCAGGCGCCGGTAGAGCTCGGGAAATCGCAGGTCGTAACAGATCGAGAGCCCGACCTGGAAGCCGCCGAGCCCCACCGCCACCGCTTCGCTGCCGCCCGACGTGGCCGCAGACTCGCGATAGCTCTCGTGCCCGAGCTCGACGTCGAACAGGTGGATCTTGCGGTACCGAGCGAGCGCTCGCCCGCCGGGCTCGACGACCAGGCTGGTGTTGTAGGGCCGATCGGCGTCGGGGCTCTTCTCCGGGAACCCCCCGGCGATCAAGGTGACGCCGTCGCGCGCGGCGATCTTGCGCAGCGCGGCCTGGATTGGAGCGCTCGGGTCGTCGAGCGCCTCGGCGATCCGGCGTTTGTCGGCTTCTGGCCCCATGAACGCGAAGTTTTCGGGCAGAACCACGAGCTTCGCGCCGCTCGCCGCCGCCTCCGCCACCAAGCGCTCGACGAGCGCGAGGTTCGCGGAGACGTCGCCCTGGCTGTTCAGTTGGAGGACCGCGGCTTCCAGCATGTCCGAGGGCATGCCCGAGCCTAGCACTCGGATTTTTGAGCGGGGCCGGGCTAACCTTCGGTCGGAGTGACGTTCTCGACCGGGAGCATGCAGGAGTTCGGCGCCGACAGCGGGCGCGACGGACAGAGCGGCGACGCTGGGCTCGTGCTCCTGTACAGCGAGGCGTTCCCGGCACTGCCTGCCGCGTGGCCGCTGTCCCGGGGGCGCACGATGATCGGGCGCGAGCCGCCCGCCGACATCGTCCTGCCGGTGAACGCCGTGTCGCGCGTTCACGCCGAGCTCGGCTACAGAAAGCAAGACGGCAAGCAGGAGCCGTGGATCCGCGATCTGGGCAGCCGCAATGGGCTCATCGTCAACGGCCGCCGTGTGCTGGAGTCGCCGCTCGAGCCGCTCGACGAGATCCGGATCGGCGACGCGCTGCTCAAGTACGTCCCGCACGACGCGCTCGAATACGCGCGCTACCGCCTCGACGGCAGCATGACGCCCGGCGCCGAGCGGCGCGCGCGGGCTTCACAGGGCCTGATCGGCGGCTACCAGATGGATCGGATCGCGGCCGAGCTCGAGCGCATCGCGCCCTCGCTCTTGAACGTGATGGTGCTCGGTCCGAGCGGGACCGGCAAAGAGGTCGTGGCGCGCGAGCTCCACCGCCTGAGCGGTCGCCCGGGCTCTTTCGTGGCCGTAAACTGCGCGGCGATCCCGGCGCACCTGCTCGAGAGCGAGCTGTTCGGGTTCAAGCGCGGCGCCTTCTCCGGAGCGGACCGCGACAAACCCGGGATCATCCGCGCCGCCCACCGCGGCACGCTGCTGCTCGACGAGATCGGCGACATGCCGCTCGAGGCCCAGGCCAAGCTGCTGCGGGTGATCCAGTCGAAAGAGGTGCTACCGCTCGGGGCCACGCAGCCAGAGCTCGTGGACGTACGGATCGCTTGCGCGACGCACCGCGATCTCGGGCGTTTGCAGCGCGAAGGACGGTTCCGCGAGGATCTGTTCGCGCGTTTGAACGAGTACGAGGTGCGCCTGCCGCCGCTCCACGAGCGCAAGGAAGACATCTACGCGCTGAGCTCGGCCTTCGCGAGCGCTCAAGGTCGCGCCGATCTGGCTCCGAGCGTGCCGTTCTTGTTCGCGCTGCTCCACTACGATTGGCCGTACAACGTGCGCGAGCTCGAAGCCGCGATCCGCCGCGCGATCGCGCTCTGCCGCGGCCCGCGTCTGGAGCTCGAGTTGCTCCCGGACGCGATCCGCGAGGCCATCGCCGACTACGGCCAGGCCGAGACCGAGCCGCTCACCGACCAGGAGCTCTCCCCCGGGGTCGGGCTGCCCGAAGAGGGCGAGCTCCGCGGCTTGCTCGAGCGCCACCGCGGCAACGTGGCTGCCGTCGGGCGCGATCTCGGCAAGGCCCGCATGCAGATCCACCGCTGGATGAAGCGTTACGGGATCGAAGTCGATGATTACCGGCGCTGAGCGCGGGCGCCTTCGCGTTTTACCTCTCACGCGCCTCGCCGCTGCTTGCTTGCTCCTCAGCGCCGGTTGCAAGAAGCCACCGCCCGCTGCAAGCGGGTCCGATCTCGCCTCGGCCTGCGCTTCGGCCTGCGCAGCGCTCGTGGGCTCGGGCTGCTTCGAAGAGCCGGAGCCGACGCTCGCGCAGCGGGAATGCGTGGCCGGCTGCCGCAGCACCGAGTCCGCTGCCTGGGCCGCGCATTGCCGGAACGCCGAGCTCGCGTGGCTCGGCTGCCTCGGGCAGAGCGGAGCCGTCCGCTGCGGGGAAA
>JALYWZ010000625.1 GCA_030852505.1 Myxococcota bacterium
GCTTGGCGCTGGCCCGGCACCGCCCGCGTCGTCACCGGCGCTGCCGGGAACACCGCCGCCACCGGCCATGGCTGCACGACCGCCCGTTTGCGTGACTCGGCCACCGCTGGCGTCGCTGCCGCCGCTATCCGCGCTTCCGCCGCGTTCAGCAGAGCCGCCCGTCGACTTGCCGCCCGTGTTTGCGGGAGCTGGATCGTCACCGTCGTCATCGCCGCAGGCGACTGCGAACGCACCAACCGAAACGAGCAACGAAAGCCCCGACCACCTGTGCAACTTCATCCTCGACCCTCTCGGCAGTTAAGCGCGCGGCTACGACGCTGTCAAGCAAGCGACACCAAGCCGCGCCGCGCGCAAATCGCAACCAAGCGTCGCGCTTGCTTTGCGAGCAACTCGGTGAGCTCGAGCAACTCGATCAATCGAAGGCTGTCACGCGCAGCGCTCTCACCATACGGAGTGAAGCGTCGAATGCTCATCGTGCATTCGGACGAGGCCGACGGCTCAACCGAAACGAAGTTGTCCGAAGTGATTACGATGTCGAGTCGAAGAATTTAAATTTCGATCACGTCATGGGTTTTGTCTTGCGCGAAGAGAGCGCGCGCGAGTACGTTCACGCACGTCGAAGGAGGTTGGGCCATGGGAAAGGGTCTAGCTCTTGGTGGTGGAATCGGGATTGGTGCGGCACTGCTCGCGCTGTTCGGCTCGGGTTGCGGCCCGGTCGACGGAGAGCTCGAAGGAGACGGTGTCGATGGTGAATCCGTCGGAAGCGTGAGTCAGGCGCTGGATCCGAGCTTCGTTGCTTCTGCAGGCGGTGCGCGACGCTTGATGTCGCGTCACTACCTGCGAGCGATCGAAGAGATCCTCGGACCGCAGGCAGCGGCCGCAGCGACACCGCCGAAAGATCCGAGCACCGGCGGCGTGGACGCGATCGCCGCGCGCGAGCTCCCCATCGATCCTGACTCGGTGCAAGTGCTGGAAATCAGCGCGTTTTCAGCGGCGGCGGCGGCGGCAAACAACCTGGCTACGCTCGCGACGCAGGCCGGCGCTCCGTGCGTGAACGGGCCGTACACGGCTTCGGCGCGCAACGTCTGCTACGGGCAGGTCGCGCAGCGCGTGGCGAACTCCGCGTGGCGCATTCCGCCGACCGCGACGCAGAAGGCGAAGCTCGTGCAGATCGGCACGCAGGGTGAGACGGGGACGACCGACCTCGCGAAGTTCCGCGGCGGTCTCACCACCTTGCTCGCGACGATCCTCCAGGCACCGAACTTCATCTATAGCGTGGAGGTCGGAACTCCGATCGCCGGTTCGCAGAATCGTACGCTGAATCCGTTCGAGCTGGCGACGCGCATGTCGCTGTTCTTGACCGGACGGATCCCGAGCGCCGATCTGTTGAGCCGTGCCGGCTCGGGTCAGCTGTCGACCGACGCGGGGATCCGCGCCGCAGCGACCAGCTTGCTGGGCACGGCTACGGCGCGCGAAGGCTTTCGCGATCACATCGACGAGATGTTCGAGGTCAATGCGTTGCTCGCGAAGGGCAAGGCCGGCCTCACGGCAGAGCTCAAGGCGTCGATGGCCGAAGAGGTGCGGCGCTTCGCGGAGAGCTTCGTGTTCGATAATCCGCGCAGTTTCATGGGTATTTTGACGGAAGAAACGCGGGCCATCGATCAAAACCTGGCGTCGCTGTACGGGGTCAGCGTCAGCAGCGATTGGGCGCCGTTCAACTTCGCGACTGGTGCCAACGCCCAGCAACGCGCGGGCATCATGACCACGCCGGCGTTGATGACGGTGTTCTCGCACCCGACCCTGAACTCGCCGACACGGCGCGGCTTGTTCATTCGCGAGCGCATGCTGTGCGATTCGGTTTCACCGCCCGGGCCGGGCATCGACACGACGCCGAAGGCCCCCGACTTCGGAAAGACGCTGCGCCAGCGCATGGAGGAAGACCACGCGGTCGGCGGCTGCAACTTCTGCCACGGCTCGATGGACCCGCTCGGGTTTGCCTTCGAAATGTACGGTACGCTGGGCGACTACCGGACCCAGGACAACAATCAGCCGCTCGACCTGACCGGTGATCTCGACGGCGCGGCGTACGATGGGCCGCGCCAGTTGATGTCGATTCTGGCACAGCCCGCGAATCAGGTTTCGTCGTGCTGGATCCGGCAGCTCTATCGCTCCGCCATCGGTATCAAGGAAGCGACGCCGCAGGAATCTGCGCTGACCGACCTGGATACGGCCTTCTCCGCGGCTGGCTACAGCATGCGGCAACTCTTGATCGAAATGGTCGCAAGTCCCGCCTTCCGTCAGGTCGGGCCGCTGCGCTGAGCGCGATTCAGCTTTCGAAAGGACCATTGCATCATGCTGATTCCCAAGAAGCACGCATTTGCGCGACGCACGTTCCTGCGAGGGGCGGCCTACGGCACCGGAGTCGCGGTGGCGCTCCCGCTGCTCGAAGCGATGTTGGACAGCACGGGTGAAGCGCTCGCCCAGGGCGGGCCGCTGCCGAAGCGCTTCATCTCCTGGATGTTCGGCTCGGGCTTCAACCTCGACAAGTTCGAGCCCACGGCGACCGGGACGGGTTGGGCGCTCAGCCCATCGCTCGCGCAGCTCTCCGATCTGAAGAGCTACCTCAACGTTTGCACGGGCCTGCAGAATCCGAACAACCCCGTGCTCCACCCCGGAGCCCCGCAGACCATCACCCACCACAACGGGCTCACGGTCTTCAGCGGCTACCAGTACGTGGACCGTCGCTCGAGCATCGACAAGACGTTCGCGACCGACTGGGGTGGGCCGACCATCGACCAGGTGATCGCCGACGCCATCGGCAAGACGGCGACGCTGCCGTTTCGCTCGCTCCAGTTCGGCGTGTCGAAGTCCGATAGCCCGGTAGACGGCGGAACGGCCGCGGACGTGCTGTCGGTGCGAAGGCTTGCGGCAGGCTCGAGCACCTCGCTCATTCCTCTGCCGTGCGAGCGCAACCCCGCCAAGGTCTGGGAGACGCTGTTCGGTGCGCCGCCGGTACCGAACGCGGTGCGGACGTCGATGCTCGACTTCATCAAGAGCGAGCTCGGTACGATGCGCGGGCGCCTCGGAACCCAGGACCGTGCGCGCGTCGATGCGCACCTCGAGGGCATCCGCTCGATCGAGCGCCGCATCCAGTCCGCTGGGGTCTGCACCGCGCCAACCCAGCCGACCGAGCAGAACTCCGAAGAGAATCCGCACGAGAAGCTCACCGTGATCAACAAGGTCATGGCGGATCTGGCCGCGCTGGCGTTTGCCTGCGACCTGACCCGCGTGGCTTCCGTGCGCTTCTCGGGCGTGGCCGCAGAGGTGAACATCGACGAGCTCGGCGCTCCCGACAACGGGACGACCCACCACCTGTGGAGCCACGCGACCGGTAGCGGTTACGACAACGGCATCGCCTTCACCCTGAATCGCTTCGGCGACTGGATGCGCTCGCTGCGCGACACCTCCGATCCGACCGGTGGAAACTTGCTCGATTCGACGATCCTCTATTGCAGCAGCGAGATCGCCTGGGGTCCGATCCACCAGATCGCGCGCCATCCGGTGTTGCTGGGCGGGCGTGGTCGCAACTACCTCACCTATCCCGGCACGCACTTCCAGGGGGCTCCCGCGCCGGTCAATCGTCACGGGGGAGACTCGACTCCGTCCGGCAACAGCACCTCGAACGTGCTGTTCACGGTGCTCAAGAACTACGACTCGGCGGCCACCGCAGCGGGCGGCGGGCTCACGGCGGGCTCCACTCTGATCCCGGAAATCAAGGCGGGGCCCTAGGGAACGCACGATGCCACTCGACGATTCGGGAACGCAGGGGCGCTCGCGCGGTCGGCTTCTGATCACGCTCGGCTTGGGGC
>JALYWZ010000110.1 GCA_030852505.1 Myxococcota bacterium
AGCCCCACGTCGCCGAGCAGCCACAGCTCGTCGCCCGCACGGGCCCCGCTGCGCAAGAGCGGCGCCCGCGTGGAGCCGAGCGCGCTGGTCGTGATCGAGAGCTCGCTCGAGCCCGCGAGGTTGCCGCCGATGATCGGACAGCCGAGCTCGCGCGCCGCCTCGGCCTGTCCCCGCAAGAGCCGCTCGAGGTCCCGCTTCGGGAAGCGCTTCGGTAAGCAGAGATTCGAGAGCGCGCCGAGCGGGCGTGCGCCCATCGCCGCCAGATCGCTGACCGCGGCCTGCGTCGCGCGATAGCCGACGTCGGCCGGATCGAGCCAGTCGAGGTCGAAGTGCACGCCCTCGACGGCGCTGTCGACGGTCCACACGAGCAGACCGTGCGCCCGCAACACGGCCGCGTCGTCCCCGATACCGACCACGACGTCGCGCTTCCGACGCTTCGGCGCGAGCAAGCGCGCGATCAACGCGATGCGCTCCCACTCGGAGCCTGCCGAACCCGTGCGCCGCGCCACGCGGCTCATCCGAGCGAGGTATGGCGGAGCGGCAGCCGAACCACGAACACCGTGCCCGCGGGCTGATTGCTCTCGATCGAGACGTTGCCGTCGTGGGCTTCCACCAGGCGTTTGACGATCGACAGACCGAGGCCGGTCCCGCCCTGCTCACGCGTCGAGCTCCCGTCCACCTGGTAGAAGGCGTCGAACACGCGCGCGCGCTCGTTCTCGGGGATGCCGATGCCGGTGTCTGCGACGCGGAACTCCACGCCGCTGCGCTTGGTGCCGAGCAACACCATGCCGTGCTGCGTGCCGAACGGCTCCGGATCCATGCGCACGAGCTTGGCCTCGAGCGACACGGTGCCGCCGGGTGGCGTGAATTTGACCGCGTTTTCTGCCAGATTCAACAGCACCTGGCCGAGCCGTTCGCCGTCGGCGAACACGCGCGGCAGCCCCGGATCCACCGACTGGATCAGCCGCACGTCCTTCTTCAACGCGTGCGGTTGGACCGTGCTGATCACGTCCTTCACGATCTTGGCGGCCTCGACGTGATCCTTGCGGAGCGACATCGTCCCGCTCTCGAGCTTCGACAGATCGAGCAGACCCTTGATCAGGAGCAGCAGCTGCTCTCCCTTCTCGCGGATCGTCTGCACGAAGTCCCGCTGCTCGGCGCTGAGCTCGCCGGCGAGCCCCTCGACCAGCATCTCGCTGTAACCGATGATCGAGGTCAGCGGTGTGCGTAGCTCGTGCGACATGGTCGCGAGGAAATTGCTCTTCAGCCGGTCGAGCTCGGTGAGCTTGGTGTAAGCCGACTCGAGCTTCTTGCTCTTGTCCTCGAGCTCGCGAAAGCTCTCGCGCACGCTGGCGAGGTGCATCTGGCTCGTGAGCAGCGCGCGGTGCTCGCTGAACAGCACCAGATCGAGCATCCGCGACAGGTGCCCGCCGATCTGCGTGGAAAACTCGTCGGTGACCGCCGGCAGTGTTCCGAACAGCTCGGTCGTGCGCGCTGCGTCGAGCGCGGGCTCGAGCGCCGTGAGCCCCGCGACGTCCAGCGACCCACCGGGCAACGCGTAGGGGCCGAGGATGAAGCGCCCCATCGAGTGGCCGTCGTATTCGACGCGCGCCACGCAGTAGCGAGCCCCCGTGATGCAGCTCATCCGCGCGATACCGTCCGAGCCGGGGCTCAGGTTCTTCACGCGCTGCACGGTCTCTTCGAGAGCGAGCCGGAGCGGGCGCGACTCCGAGAGCTGCGCATACAGCTGATTCTCGGCCGCAGCGTCCGCCAGCAGCCGGCCCTCCTCGGAATACAGCCGGACCGGCACGCGGAACAGGTCACGCACGCTTTCCATGAGCTCCGCGAGCGCCTTGCGATCGATCAGCTCCTCGAGCTTCAACGTCGAGCCGAGCACGAGCTCGTCGATCAACCCGGGTCCGGCCGCGGCGGTCATGGCTCTGCCGCCTCCGGCACCAGCACGTCGAGCGCGCCCCCGACGCAAGCGCCCAGGATCGCCGGGACGTCGCGGCCGCGGCCGAGCTTCTCGGTCACCTCCGCCAGCAGGCCCCGCAGATCGAAGCCGAACTTCTTCTCGAGGTCGTGGGTCGCGTTGAGCGAGCCCATCGTCAGGTGCAGGAGACCCACGAAGCTCTCGACGACGCCCATGCCGCTGGTTGCGATCGCGAGGTACACCGGTTCCCGGCCCCGCGAGGCGAGCTCTGCGAGCTCCGCGTCGCTGCGCACGCCCGGCATGTCGCGCTTGTTGAACTGGATGATCAGCGGCATCTCCTGGAGCTCCAGGCCGTGCTCCTTGAGGTTGTGCTTCAAGTCCAGGAACGACTCGGTGTTGTGGTCGGTCTCCGTCACCCGCGAGTCGGCGATGAAGGCGATGCCGTCCGCGCCCTGCACCACCAGGCGGCGGGTGGCCGCGTGGATCACCTGCCCCGGCACCGTGAACACCTTGAGCCTCACGGAAAGGCCGCCGTGCCCCTTGAAGCGGAGCGGTAGAAGATCGAAGAAAAGGGTGCGATCGTCCCGGGTCTCGAGCGTCATCAATCGACCACTGGCGCCTGGCTGGGCTGCCTGATGCAGCGCGAGCAGGTTCGTGGTCTTGCCGCTGAGCGCCGGTCCGTAATAGACGAGCTTGACGGTGAGCTCGCGATTGACGAAATCCAGCTGCAAGTTAGCCTCGACGTCGGGCGAACGGTTCGACGAGCGCCACGCTTAATGGTCGCCCCGACGGTTCCTCACTCTATCACGCCTGCCAGCCTGTGAATCCCGCGGTTCCTCTGCTCATCCTCGGTCACGCGCCCGGCACGCTTGCGGTGGAGGTCGTACCTCGCAGCGAGCTCGAGCGAATCGAGGCACGCTGGTCGGCACGCTTCGTCGCGGTGCCGAAGGGCACAGCTCCACTGACATTTCCCGACTACTCGAGCGAGCTCGTCGCCGAGATCGAGCGGCTGCTCGAGCGTGCGCGCACCGACGGCGCCGCGCTGGCGGAAGACGAGGCCCAGAGAGCACTTAGCGAAGTGGAGCGCCTGCTTCGCGCGCATCCCGAGCTTCCTCAGGCCGCTTGGCTGATGGCCGAGCGCCACGAGCTCGGCGCGTCGCTCGCCGAACGCACGCGCGCCGCGGACTCGATGGAGCTGCGAAAGCGTTCGCGGGTGCTGGAGCCGGAGCGCGCCGCGACCTTCGGCCAGGATCCGGCCTCGCTCGCGCCGGAGCTGCCGGCGTTCCGGCTCGAGATCCGCGGCCCGCTGCGGCGCGATCGGCTGGAGTGGGACGGCGTCGACCGTGAGTTTCCCGCGGACGTGCGTGAAGGCGAGCATCAGCTGCGAGTGCTGCGCGACGGCGAGTTGATCTGGGCGGGGTGGGTGTCGGTTGCGGCGGCAGAGCCGGTGCTCGAGCTCGACGCCACGCGCGTGCTCGCCTGCAGTGCGCCGGACATCGGCGGCACGCGCGACGGCAAAGTGCGCCCCGAGGCGCCGAGTGAGGTGAGCTGCCCCGCCTGGGCAGTGCTGCGCATCCAGCAAGGGCGCCCCGAGATCGCCCTGTGCCGTCGCTCGAGCTGCGGCGCTTGGTACGCCGCAGCGCCGCTCGCGCCGAGGGCCCGAGAGAAGCCACGGTCCGTCGCCGGAGGAATTCCGCGCTGGGCCGGCTACGCGATCGCCGGCGCTGGCGCCGCGCTGATCGCCGGCGTCACGCTCTGGCAGGTCGGTGCTTTCGATCGCGAGCGCGCCGGACAACAACGCTGGGTTTACGAAGGCTACGTGCCGCCCGAAGACTGACAGGCGGCCTCGACCGCTCGTCGCACTAGCTCTGGCCGGAGCTCCAGAAGGCTCGCGCGGCGGCGATGGCTGCTTCGACCCGCGGCTTTGCCGGACCGCCGACGAGGGCGCGGCGCTCCACGGCGGCTTCGGGATCGAGCGCGGATTTCAGCTCGGGTCCCGTGAGCAGGGGGTGAGCTGCGACCAGCGCGGACTCCGGAAGCTCCGAGAGCTCGACACCTCGCGTGTCGGCCTCGCGCACCAGCGCTCCGACCACGTGATGGGCTTCGCGGAACGGCACGCCGCGCGACGCGAGGAAGTCGGCGACGTCGGTCGCGCACAGGTGGCCGCGCAAGAGCGCCGCGCGCATGCGATCGCGCCGGAAGGTCGCCGTCGAGATAGCGCCAGCCAGCGCGTCCAGGCTGATGATCGCCGCGTCGAACGCGTCGAAGATCGGCTCCTTGTCTTCTTGCAGATCCCGGCCGTAGCCGAAGCACAGGCTCTTTTCGAGCACGAGCAGCGCCGTGAGCGAACCCAGGATCCGCGCCGATTTACCGCGCACGAGCTCGGCGACGTCGGGGTTCTTCTTCTGCGGCATCATCGAGGAGCTGGTCGAGAACGCGTCGCTCAGCGTCATGAACCCGAACTCCACGCTCGACCAGAGCACGATCTCTTCGCCGACCCGCGACAGGTGCATGCCGAGGATCGACAGCGCGCTCGCGATCTCCATCAAGAAGTCGCGGCTGCCGGTGGCGTCGATCGAGTTTTGCATCGGCCCTGCGAAGCCGAGCTCCCGGGCGACGCCCTCGCGATCGAGCGGAAAGCCGCTGCCGGCGACGGCCCCCGCTCCGAGCGGCGACTCGTTGGCGCGGCGCAGGGCATCTTCCAGCCGGCCGCGATCGCGACGCAGGAGCTCCTGCCAGGCGAGCAGATGATGGGAGAGGCGCGAAGGTTGCGCGCGCTGCAGGTGGGTGTACGCCGGCATCAGCGTATCGAGCTCGCCCTCGGCGCGATCGACGATGGCTCGTGCGAGTCGCTCGAGCGAAGCCAGCGCCTCTTGCCCGCGACGGCGGCAGTACAGCCGCAGATCGGTCGCGATCTGGTCGTTGCGCGAGCGGCCGGTGTGCAGCTTGCCCCCGACCGGCCCGACCAGCTCCACCAGGCGTGCCTCGATGTTCATGTGCACGTCTTCGCGAGCGCGGTCCCAGACGAAGCGGCCCTGCTCGATCTCTTCGCGGATGCGCTCGAGGCCGGTCACGATCGTCTCGGTCTCGGTGGGGCTCAGCACGCCGGAGCGCCCGAGCCCGCGCGCGTGCGCGATCGAGCCCTGGATGTCGTCGGGCCAGAGCGCGCTATCGACGTCGACGCTGGTGTTGAGTTTTTCCATCGCCCGATCGAGGCCGTCGGGCAATCGTCCGCCACGCGCAATCGTCATCTCATGTTCTCCCGGAATCCGCCGGTGTGCGCTTCACGCGCGCCCGGAGCTCGCCGAGCACTCCGGCCTCCACCGCCGCGAGCCTCGCCAGAAAACGCCTGAAATCTCGCGCCGGTGGGGCGCCGCCCTCGCGGCGCAGCTCGAAGTCCGTGATCCGCGTGGTCGCGAAGCGCAGGCACGCAAACGCGCTCTCCACCTCGAGCGCCGCCCACTCTGCGGGCGAAAGCGGGCGCAGCGACTGGTAACCGTCCACCAGAGCCGCGGCCTGCTCGAGCTCGAGCTCGCTCCGGTAACACCAGGCGAAGACCGTGACCATCAGGTCGTACACGTAGCTGCCGCGGCACACGCTCTCGAAGTCGAGCAGCGCCGCGATCTCCGCGCCTTGCCAGAGCACGTTGTCCCGGAACAGATCGCCGTGGCAAACGCCGCCCGGCAGCGCGCCAGCCCGGCGCGGCGCGTACTCCGCGTATTTGCCGGCGACGAAGGCTACGTCCGCCGCGAGCGCGACAGGCCCGGACGCGCGCACCTCGTCGAGCCGCACCAGCATGTCTACCGGCCGAAACCTGCCTTCCGGGAGCAAGGTCTCGGGGACATCGGCCAAGTGCACTCGTGCGAGCGCCTCCCCCACCCTGCGGCAAGAGTCGATCCCCACCCGTTCTAGGCACAGCCAGTCCCCGGCGATCCACGGAAAGACCGCGAAGGGTTTGCCAGCGCACTCGCGAACGCCGGGTGCAAGCGGCCGCACCACTGGCACGCCTTGCGCAGCGAGCCGGGACAGGAGCTCGATTTCACGCTCCGCGCCGGCGCGCGCCTGCTCTTCGTAGATGCGGGCGAAGTACGCGCGCGAATCCGCGGTCACCAGACGAAAGTTGGAGTTTACCGATCCGAGAGCGAGCGGCTCGACGCCCGCGACGTCGATGCCGTAGTCGCGGCCGAGCGCGCGCGCGCTTTCGAGGGACAAGGGGCTCAGTTTGGCCAAGGCGGGGCGGAGTATGGCAGAGGGCGAGAGCCCTCGCGAAATCCGGCTCCTTGCCCTGGAAAATATGCCAAACTCGACGGGCAACTCCTCGGAATGGTCGAAGTTTACGGCAACAAGTCCGGTCTTGCCCCGAGCGCGGTACGGGCGCTCGAGAGGATCTACCGGCGGCGCGTGCCGAGCGACCGGATCATGACGCCCGAGCTCGTGCGCTCGCTGTGCGAGGCGTCGCGCGAGACCCGGCGCCAGGTCGGAGCGCTCGTGCACCGATCCGGTGAGGTGGACTGCGTGATCGTCGGGGACGCAAGCTCGCTGATGCTGCCGGACATCGGGCGCCTGCGCGCTGCCGAGGGCCGATTTCGCGCGCTCCGGCTGGTTCACACGCATCTGTACGGCGAGCCGCTGACGCGCGACGACCTGGTCGATCTGACGCGACTGCGGCTCGACCTCGTGGCCGCGATCATTCTAACCCCCGAGGGTGAACCGCGCTCGATCACCTGGGCCTACAACGTGCCGGCGCAGTCCGCGGACGAGCGGCCGTATCAGGTGGCGGGCCCGTTCCCCTACGGCCACCCGGAACCTCACTTCGGGCAGCTGATCGCCTCGCTCGAGGCAGAATTCGCGCAGAAACGCCGGGCGCGCACCGTGGCCAAGGACGGCCGGGCGATCCTCGTGCACGTCGGCGAAAAGCGTGTTCGCGGCGCGAGCCTGCGCGCGGAGTCACGCCTGGGCGAGCTCGCGAGCCTCGCACGCACGGCAGGCGTCGAGGTCGTGGATCAGGTGATCCAGCTCCGCGATCGGCCCGACCCGCGCTCGGTGGTCGGCCACGGCAAGCTCGACGAGATCTTGATGCGGGCGATCGACCTCGACGCCGAGACCTTGATCTTCGACTGCGAGCTCACGCCTTCCCAGGCCAGCAGCATTTCCACCAAGACGGATCTGAAGGTGATCGATCGCACTCAGCTGATCCTCGACATCTTCGCGCAGCGGGCCGAGTCTCGCGACGGCAAGCTGCAGGTCGAGCTCGCGCAGCTCAAATACGCGCTACCCCGCCTTCAGCAGAAGGACGACTCCCTGTCGCGCCTGACGGGCGGCATCGGCGGGCGCGGCCCCGGCGAAACCAAGCTCGAAATCGGACGCCGCCGCGCGCGCGAGCGCGTCAATCGCCTGGAAAAAGAGCTGGGAGAGCTGGCGGCTCGCCGCAAAGAGCGCAAGCGCAAGCGGCTCGAGAGCGAGCTGCCGGTGGTGGCCCTGGTCGGCTACACCAACGCTGGTAAGAGCACGCTGCTCAACGCCCTGACCGACGCCGGCGTGCTCGCGGAAGACAAGCTGTTCGCGACGCTCGATCCTCGCGCGCGGCGCCTCACACTGCCGGACGGCCGCGTGGTGGTGCTCACCGATACGGTGGGCTTCATCCGCAACATGCCGTCCGATCTGTTCGCGGCCTTCCGCAGCACGTTCGAGGAAGCGGCCGATGCCGATCTGATCGTCGAGGTGATCGACGCCTCCGATCCGGAGCACGAGCAGCACCTCGAGACCACCCAGCACATCCTCGACGAGCTCGAGCTCGGCGCCCGCCCGCGCGTGGCCGTCTACAACAAGCTCGACCGCCTGAGCGCCGAAGAGCGTCTGGCCTTCGACGGCCGCCCTGGCCAGATCGGGCTATCTGCGACGGATCCCAGCACGCTCGGCCCGTTGTTGCGGGCGATCGCGAGCGCGGCTCGCGTGAGGGCGCCGGTGGTTTCGGATAGCGCCCCGGTCTGAGCGTCGATCAGCGCTCGTCACCCCTCGTCCAAAACGCGCGTCAAGTAACGTGGCTTGGACACGATCAGGTCCTCCTCGAACTGCAGTCGATTCCGATCCGCGGCGTCCAGCGAGACCAGGAACGAGCCGTGAAGATCGCGGTTATAGGTGCAGAGGTGCTCCGTGCAAAGACAGACCGAATCGGCCACACCGCACAGCGCGAGCCGGCCACAGTGCACACGCACACTGAGCTTCGATTCGCTCACGAAGCAAGCGCTCGTCCCCTCGCACCAGGCACCGACGTACATGGCATCACCTGCAAAGTCGCAGCCGTAGCAATCCGCGCGGCGCACGGGTAACTGCAGGGTGCACCAGGCTTCCCAGGGCTCTGCGAGCTCGATGTCGATCCGCGTGTCACCACTCAAGGCTTCGCTCGCTCGAACGCGGTAGGTGAAGCCGCTCAACGCTCGGGGCGCGGTGCTCACGATCCCCGCCGTATCGAATTCTCCGAGACCGCTCAGGTATCCCCCCTCCACGTCGAGGGCCGGCGGCGGCGCGGGCTCCCCCAACGTGAGCTGTCCTCGCCCGCTCGGATCCAACACCAGCTCGATCCGCGCCTCGCCCTCTCCAGCGAGCCAATGCCCGGCCAATTCGTGCGGAATCGGCTGGCTGGGCGGCACCACACCGGCCCGCTCCTCGAGGTCGGCCGCGACCTCGTCGCACTCGGCCTCCGAACGCCACTGGCTCGTATCGAGCTGTTCGGGATCGACCACTTCGACGCTGGGCATCGGAACGCAAGCCGCGCCGCCCTCGCCCTGCGCCGTGCCCGCCCCATCCGGCGTCCCCGCAGTTTCGTCGAGGCCGCTGCCGAGATCTTCGACCTTGCCGCAAGCCAGCAAGCAGGCCACGAACAGGCAGCGAGCGAGCGTCACGGCGTACTCTCGAAGCCTATTGGCGCTGCAGGTAGCGCGTCGCTTCACCGAATGCGTCCCGGTCGATGCGGATCACGTCGGGATCCGTCGGATCGATCCGAACCGAAGCCCAGTCGACGGCCTGCGGGTTCGAGCGGCAGCCCGCCTTCGAGCACCAGCAGGCCCCACCCTGACAGAGCGCGACGCGCCCGCAATCCAGGCGCACTTGCCGGCTCAGCTCCTCGAAGGTGAAACAGCCCCGGAGCTCGCCACACGTCTCGTCACGCTGCGCGCTGCGGCTCCCGGTCGCAGCGCACGAGTAACAGTAAGCTCCTCGCACGGGGGGCTGTGCGGCGCACCATTCCTCCCACGGCTCGGTGAGGCGGAACGTGAAGCTCAGCTCGTCGCCCTGCCATTGACCCGCGATCAGGGTATACGGGAACCCACGAACCAGCGCGGGACGGGAATAGTCGAAGATGCGCGAAGGATCTCGCTCGTCGATCCCGGTCAGATAGGCGGCCTCCACGTCGAGCGCCGGCAGCGACACGTCTCCGAACTTCAACGTGCTCTCGCCGACTGCGTCGAGCACCAAATCGATGCGTGTCGAGCCGCTCCCGTCTGACCACTTTCCCGCGAGCACACCCACGTCGATGATTTTTGCGTCGTCGTCGTACGACGCGAAGCGCTTCGCTGCCTCCTTGGCCTCGGCATCGCACGTCTCTTCCGAGACCCACGAGCTCTGGTCGAGCTCGCTCGCTTCGATGAGCTCGGCATCGAGCGGCCCGCACGGCTCGGTCTCGCCTCCGTCGCCGAACGAGCCCGCGCCAGCGGAAGCCGTCCCGCCCGCGCCGCCCTCCCCGAGCGCTGCGCCGCCCTGACCC
>JALYWZ010000111.1 GCA_030852505.1 Myxococcota bacterium
AGATCGTGGTCGGCGCGCACTCGCCGTCGTTCGGCTTCCAGGATAAGCCCGCGGAGTGCGACGAGATCGTGCGCCTGATCAACGAGTCGGGCGCGAACGTGCTGGCGGTAGGTGTGGGTGCGCCCAAGCAGGAGAAGTGGATCGCGCGCCATCGCGAGCGCCTGCCCAACGTGCAGCGATATTTGGCGGTGGGCGCGACGATCGATTTCGAGGCGGGCAAAGTGCGCCGGGCCCCGGTTTGGATGAGCGAGGTGGGTCTCGAGTGGCTGTTCCGCCTGGCTCAGGAGCCCCGCCGCCTCTCGAAGCGCTACTTGATCGAGGGCCCCCCGTTCTTCTGGTTATTGCTGATGCAGAAGCTCGGCCGTTATCGAGACCCGTTCGGCGTACGTAATTGAACGATCGGAGGCCGTCCGTGCCTGCCTGGAGGACTTCATGAGACAAGTAGCCGAAATCGTTAGAGAGTCGATCGCCGTCAAACAGGCGCTGCTCGCTGACGAGAAGTTGCTGGCCACGGTTGCCACCGTCGCGCGCGTCGCGTCGAACGCCTACGCCGAGAAAAAGAAGCTGCTCTTCTGCGGAAACGGCGGCAGCGCCTCGGACGCGCAGCACATTTCAGCGGAGCTGTCGGGGCGTTTTTACTTCGACCGGCCGCCGCTCAACGCCGAAGCCCTCCACTGCAACACCTCGTACCTGACGGCCGTCGCCAACGACTATTCGTACGACGAGATCTTCGCGCGCAGCGTGCGCGGGCAGGGCAACCCGGGTGACTTGCTGATCGGGCTCACCACGTCGGGAAATTCCCCGAACGTCGTCAAGGCGGTCGAGGCGGCCAACGAGCTCGGCATGATCACCGTGGGCATGACCGGCGAAGGTGGCGGCAAGCTGCGCACGCTGTGCACCCACCTGATCAACGTGCCTTCGAAAGACACCGCGCGCATCCAGGAGTCGCACATCCTGATCGGCCACATCTTGTGCGAGCTGATCGAGGAGACCGTGTTCGGCAGTGTGCGGAAGCCGAAGTGATCGATTGGGCGGTCACTCCCGACTGGACACTGTTTCTCGATCGCGACGGCGTGATCAACCGCCGACTAATCGACGAATACGTTCGAAATTGGAGTGACTTCGAGTTCGAGCCCGGGGTGCTCGAGACTCTGGCCGCGCTCGCGCCGCGGTTTCGCACCATCGTCATCGTCACGAATCAACGCGGGATCGCGCGAGGGCTGATGACGGAGGCCGATCTGGCTCGAGTGCATGAGCGCATGTCGAGCGAGATCGAGCAGGCAGGCGGCAGGATCGACGGCATCTATCACTGCCCGCACGACCGGCACACGGGCTGCGCGTGTCGGAAGCCCGGCATCGGTCTGGCGGAACAGGCGCGCCGCGCCCACCCCCACATCGACTTCACCCGCTCGCTGATGGTCGGTGACTCCGCCTCCGACATGGAGTTCGCGGACCGCGCTGGGATGAAGAAGCTGTTCATCGGGCCCGATGCGCCCGGTTCGGTCGCGCCGGGGTGCCGACTCGCGCGCCTGAGCGAGCTGCCCGCACGGCTCGGCTTCTGACCCGTCGTGCATCGCGTCGAAGGCGCGAGCATCACCCAATATAGTTGGAACATTGCCCCCCACGGACCACCGACCACCGTGTCGTGGTTCGCGCCGCGCTGGAGCGCGTGTCACTTCGCTCGCGAAGCGTGTTCCACAATGGGACGTGCCGCGTAGTGCTGACGCCGCGCAGCATGCGAAAAAACGCGCGAAGGGACTGGTGGAATTTCCCAGACCGGCTAGCTTGCGGCACGATGTCTGAGTTCCCTCGTTCGCGCAGAGCCGTGGACGTGACGGTCGTCATCCCCACCTTCCGGCGCCCCCAGCTGCTCAGGGAGGCGCTGCGAGCGGCCCTCGAGCAGGAGGGGGTTTCGCTCGAGGCCTTGGTGGTGGACGACAGCCCGGAGGGTTCCGCCCGCGACACTGCGCTGTCTTTCGGCGATCCGCGCGTGACTTACCTGAAGAACGAGCGGCCCTCGGGCGGAAAGCCCGCGCTCGTCCGCAATCAGGGCTGGCCGCAAGGCCACGGCCGCTTCGTGCACTTCCTCGACGACGACGACCGCCCGGTCGCGGGGTTCTACCGCGCAGCGGTCGCGGCTTTCGACAAGAACCCGGATTGCGGGATGGTCTTCGGTCGGGTCGAGCCGTTCGGCGACGACCCGGCCGCGCTGGTGCACGAGCGCGAGTTCTTCGCCGACGCGGCGCGACGCGCGCGCATCGCGTCGCGCTTCCGTTCGCGACGCTGGATGGCCGCGGTGCTGCTGTTCCAGCCCACCGTGCTCGTGAATTCGGCCTGCATGATCCGCCGCGAGTGCCTGTCGTCGATCGACGGTTACAGCCCCGACATTCCCATGAACGAGGACATCGACCTCTACGCGCGGGCCGCCCGCAAGTACGGGAGCGTGTTCCTCGACCAGGTCGTGCTGGAGTATCGCGTGCTCGGCGATTCGCTGATGCACGGGCGCAGCAACGACGACGCGTTGGTGCTGGCCTATCAGCGCATGTACGCGACGTACCGCCGGACCAACGGCATCACCGAGTGGCTGGCCTTGAAAGCTTTGTCGAAGACCATCCTTCAGTTTCTCTGAGCCTTGCCCCGCTTGAATCCACGATGAACGCGCCGATGCATACCCCGAGGCCCGACATTCTCCCCCAACAGAGCCTGCAGCTCTCGGCACGAGAACGGACCGAGCGTCGGATCTCCGACGAGAACCGGCGGCTCGCCAAGCTGCTGCTTGCATGCCGTGGATACGTGATCTTGAAGGATGCGGTCCCGGATCACTACGTCGAGTCGCTGCGCGCAGAGTTCGACGAGATCTTCGCGGACTGCCAGGCCACGGCGGATCTGGACGAGACCGCCGCCGATGCAGACGCGCTGCACCAGGTGCGCGTGTCGGCGAGGAAGGGCGCCTCGTTCTGGTTTCGCAAGTCGCGCTGGCGGATCTTTCCCCGGCTGGCCGGGCCGATCGCCGATCCGTACCTGCTCGCCAACCCGTTCGCCGTGCCGATCCTCGAAGATTTGCTGGGCGACGATTTCTACTGCAAGTACCTCACCAGCGACACCTGCGTGAACGGCGCGATCTTGCAGTCGCCGCACTCGGACGTCGACATGGGGGACGTGTTCGTCGAAAACCACTGGCGCGCGCGCGGCTACGTCGTGAACGTGCCGATCATGGAGT
This sequence comes from Myxococcota bacterium, assembly GCA_030852505.1. Taxonomy (GTDB): domain Bacteria; phylum Myxococcota_A; class Polyangia; order Polyangiales; family Polyangiaceae; genus PMG-095. The sequence goes on from JALYWZ010000111.1 coordinate 3,221, forward strand.
GCGGTCTTCACAACGGGCCAATCGAGGTCTGGCCAGGTGGTAGCCACCTCTGGACCTCGCGCTTGCTCGAACAGTACGGGCTTTCGCCGTACGTCCAGGACGGCCGCAACCCCGCCGTCGAGCAGCTCGCTCAGTACTTCCCGTCGATCAAGGTGGCGATTGGGCCGGGCGACGTGCTGATTCGAGATCTCGGCATGTGGCACCGCGGCACTCCCAACCCGACGGACGAGCCGCGCACGATGATGACGCTCGGCTATTTTCGCCGCGACTACGCGTACGGCTACGGCGATCCCTCGTTCAACCTCGATCGCAACCTGTACGAGCGGCTCCACCCGCGCATCCAGCGGATGTTCGACTATCACTTCAGCTTGAAGAGCGTGCTGCGCCGCAAGCAGCGTCAGCTACGTTCCAAGGCTCGCGCTGTCGCCGCCGGTTGGGTCAAGGGCCGGCTCGGCCGTTAGCTCTACTTCGAGGGCGTGGGCGTCGGCGACAGCCGGCCTCGGCGCTTGTCGGTGGAGACGAGCTCCACGTTCAGGCCGCCGGCGAACAGGAACGCGATCGGCTCGTCGTCGAAGGCCTCCCCGGGTGCCGGCGCATTCAGCACGCGGGCTCCCGCCGCTTCGAGCGCACGCACCGCCTCCTCGAGCTGGTCGGTGCGAAACGCCAGGTGGTGCAGCTTGGGGGGCAGGCGCTTGGGATCGGCGATCGAGCGGAATAGCTTGATCGGCAAGGAGCCCGCCTTCTCCAGGAACACCACCTCGACCTGGTGCCGGGTGTTGACGACGGGCGCGGTCGCCTGCCGGTAACCGAAGAAGCGGGTGAACGCCGCGATCGCCGGCTCGAGCTCACCGACCTGAATACCGACGTGATCGAAGCGCAGCTCTTCCGCGGCTGCGTTCGGGGGTGCGCCTGATTCGGTCATGCGATCTTGAAGGGTACGAGCTCGGGAACGGGCTCGAGCAGCACGGGAGGAGCCTGGAGATAGGCGGTGGTTCGACGCTTCTGGTCGATGTCTTCGTAGACGCGGCGCACTTGATCTTCGGTGAACCCGAGCTCGCGCGCCACTTCGCTCTCGGCGACGCCGTTGTTCTTGCCCCACAGGATCAAGTCCAGCTGCGAGTAGTGCACCGAGAAGTAGAAATCTTCCTGCGACTGGTCCAGCGAGTAGGTATCGGTCGTCGGCTCGCGCTGCAGGATTTCCTCGATCACCCCGAGGTGACGAGCCATGGCGTAGGTTTGCGTCTTGTAGAGCGATGCGATCGGCTTCACGTCGGCCGCGCCGTCGCCGAGCTTGACGAAGAAGCCCTGATCGTACTCGAGCCGGTTGGGCGTCCCAGCCACGGCGAACACCAGGCGATCGGCCAGGGTGTACTCGAGCATCTTGCGAGTGCGCTGCTTCATGTTCGTGGCAGCGACGATATCCAGGTACGCGCGGGGGCTGAGCCGCGCCTTGTGCTCGTTGCCGGCGTCGTCGCGGATCACCACGTAGAAGACGTTGAGCGCCTGCGAGCCGAGCCGGTCGCCGTGCATCACGATCTTCCACTTCATGCTCGGCTGGAAATCTGGGAATACCGAGCGCACCGCCGCGTCGCGCAGCGCGTAGCAGCCTCCGGCCTCCAGGATCGGCGCGAGATCGACCAGCTGGTACTCGATTCCGAGCTTTTCACAGAGCTTCGTGCCGAGCTGTGCGCTGAGGTCGGACGAGTCGCGTTCGGGCATCAACAGCGCTTGCACGCGCTTCGGTCCGAGCGCGCGCGCCGCGAGCGCAGCGACGCAAGCAGAGTCGATCCCGCCCGAAACGCCGAGCACGATACCCCGCCGCCGCAGCTTGTTCAGCGTCGCGTCGGACAGGGCCTTGCACAGCTCGACTGCCTTGGCCTCGAGATCGATTTCCAGCACTTTACGCGAGAAGGTCATGGAGCCTCATTTTGCGAGTTTCGCTAGCTCACCGCGAGCGATTTTACCGTTCGGAGTCCGCGGTAACGCATCGACGAAAATCACGTCGCGCGGCACTTTGTATGCAGCGAGACGCTCACGGCTGTAACGCCGAATTTCTTCGGCGGAAAGGCCGCAATCGGCAGCCCGGACCACGAGCGCGACCGCCGCTTCCCCGGCTACTGGGTCGGCGACGCCCGTGACCGCGACTTCGGCGATCAGCGGGTGTGTGGCAATCGCCTCTTCGATCTCTTGCGCGCTCACCCGATGCCCGCCGAGCTTCAGGATCTGCTTAGCCCGCCCGGTCAGGAACAAGAAGCCGTCGCCGTCGAGGTAACCGAGATCGCCGGTCCAGAGCCAGCCGTCCTTCAGCACCTCCGCGCTACCCGCTGGATCGCGGAAGTAGCCCGCAGTGATGCTCGGCCCCGACGCGATCACGTTGCCCACGGTACCCGGCTCGAGAGGCGCGCCGGCCTCGCTCACGACGCGCAGCTCGACTCCGCGGATCGCGCGCCCGGCGCTGCCTCGCTTCTGCTCCGCGAACTCCGGCGGCAAGTAGCTGAGCCGCGCCGTGGCTTCGGTCTGGCCGTACATCACGAACAGGCGCGCGGGCGCGAAGGTCTTGCGCACCCAGTCGATCGTGTCCGGGTGCATCGCGCCGCCCGCCTGCGTCAGGTAACGGAGCGAGGGGGTGGTCGGAGCCTCGTCCGTGAGCTGGCGTTTCAAGAGCTCGAAGGTCAGCGGCACACCCGCGAACCCGGTGCAGCCTTCGGCGCGCATGGCGTCGAGCACGACGCGCGGATACATGAAGCGGTGATCGATGAAGACGCTGGCTCCGGCAGAGAGGTGCGTGAGCAGCACGCTCTTGCCGTAGCAATAGAACAAGGGAAGGATCAGGCAGGCGCGATCCCTCGAAGAGAGCTCGAGGTATTCGACGATGGCTTCGGTGTTCGCCGCCAGGTTTCGGTGCGATTGCACCACCGCCCGCGGCGCTCCGGTGCTGCCCGAGGTGTAGACGAGCAGCGCCGTGCTGCTTTCGTCGAGCGGAAGCCCGGCATGCCTCTGGCCGGGCTCGACGAGCGCTCCGTCTTCGCGGACGCGCACGAACGGCGTCGCGCCGAGCAGGCTCGAGAGCCTCTGGTTCGGTTCGGCGCCGTGGACGAGCCACAGCTTTGCGAGCCCGAGGCTCGCGAACGCCCCGGCCTCGCGCGCCGCCACCGCCGCGAAGCGAGCACGGGTTTGCTCGGCGACGGCCTTCAGTGAATCTCGCGAGATCTCGCGGTTCAGCTCCGCTACGCCGGCACCCAGCGATTGCGCCGCGAGCGTGAACGCAACGCTGGCCGGGCCGTCCGGCAACGAGCTAAGCACGACCTCTCCCGGGCCGACCCCGGCACCGTGGAGCGAGCCGGCCAGGCTCTCGACCCGGGTCAAAAGCTCGGCGTAGCTCGTCCAGCCCGATGGAGTCCCGAGGAAGGGTGAGTCCGGCGTGAGCCGCGCGTGCTCGCGCAGCCACTCGTGCGCGAAAGGAGAGCTCATCGAACCACGACGTCGGAAGACTTTTGCGGCGGCGCAGCAGCGTGGAAGGCCTGCGAGAGCAACTGCGTCGTCGCGGCCGCCATCAGCGCCATGTTATCGGCCTCGCTCGGCGGGGTCGTGGCCTTGCGCAGGCGCGCCACGAGCGCCGGGATCTTCTTCGAGTCGAAGATCCCCACCGCTTCCAGGGCTTCTGGGCTCAAGAGCTCGCGGCTCCAGCTCGGTGCTCCAGGGCCGAGCAGCGCTTCGGCGATCGGCGCGCGGTACGGAAACTTGTGCCGCTCGGTGACGAGCTTCGGCAAAATCGCGGCTGCGTAGCGTTTCAACAAGTACTTTTCGCGCAGCACGTTGAGCTTCAGACGGTCGGGCAGCCGCGACGAGAGCTCGAGTAAGCGATGGTCCAGAAACGGAAATCGCCCCTCGATGGAGTTCGACATCAACATCCGATCGCCCTGGGACGACAGCAGGTAACCCCCGAGCAAGGTGCGGATCTCGAGGTACTGCGCGCGTGCCAGCGGGCGCCAGGTTTTCACGGCCGGCGGCACCGTATCCAGGAAGGCGCGGATCGGATCGAAGCCGTCCAGGCGCTCCTTGAACGCGGGCGAGAGGAAGCGCCCGATGCGGCCGCTGTTGGTCCAGCGGATCCGGTGCGAGAACTCGAGCGAGTCGGGGCGATCCAGGCCGATCCCGTAGAACTGCTTGAGCATCTCGGGCGACTGACTCGCCATCCCGAGGTAGGGATAGAGCTTCTGGAACAGCCGCGGTCGACACGCCGAGTCTGGCTGGCGCGCCCAGAATGCCCGCACCGCCGTCTCCTTGAACAGGTCGTAGCCGAGGAAGACCTCGTCCGCGCCCTCGCCCGTCAACACCACCTTGGTGCGGTGCTGGAGCACGAGCCCGGAGAGCCGGAAGAACGGCGCGGGCGCGCTGCGCAGCAGCACGTTCTCCGCGTGCTCGACCACGCGGGGCAACAGCGCTCCGATTTCGGTGTCGGAGACCTGGACCGCGTGGTGCTCGGTCTTCAGCGCTTCCGCCACTTCGCGCTGGAACGCACCCTCGTCGTAGCGCTGGTGCGCGAAATTGACGGAGAACGTCTGGAGCGTCCCCGCGAGCTGCCTCTGAGCGAGCGCGCAGATCAGCGACGAGTCGATGCCGCCGGACAGGTAGGCCGCGACCGGCACGTCGGCGCGCAAACGCAGCCGGATCGCGTCGTTCAGTAACCCGCCGAGCTCGTCGAGAGCGCGCGCTTCCGTCATCGAGCGGTCGACCCGCTCGTCGCCGAGCTCGGGCCGCCAGTACTCGCGGACCTCGAGCGCCTTGCCCCGTTCCAGCTTGGCGACGTGGCCGGGCGGCAGGGCCTGCACGTCCGTGAACGCACTTGCGTCGGGCGCGGGGGCCCAGAAATGCAGCGTCGTGTACAGCGCCTTCGGGTCGAGCTTCGGTGAAAGCGCGCCGGCCGCGAACAGCGCCTTGGCTTCCGATGCGAAGTAAAAGCCTCGAGCGTTGCTGGCGTAGTAGAGCGGGCGCTTTCCGTAGCGGTCTCGCGCGAGCCATAGCGAGCCGTCGCGCGGATCGTAGACGGCGAAGGCGAACTGGCCGTTGAAGTCTTCGACGCACCCGATGCCGCGCGCGAGGAACGCCGCCAGGATCACCTCGGTGTCGGAGCGGGTGCGGAAGGCGTGACGCGCAGACAGCTGCTCGCGGAGCTCGACGTGATTGAATATCTCACCGTTGAAGACGAGCTCGATGCCGGTCGCGGGGTCGCGCATCGGCTGGTGACCGGAAGCGATGTCGACGATCGAAAGTCGGGCGTGGCCCAGCGCCGCGCCGTCGAGCACCACGGCGTTCAGCGCGTCCGGTCCGCGGTGGTAAAGCGCCGCCGTCATCTGCCGCAACGGCGGTTCGTAGCGGGCGCGCGCCTCGCCGGGGGGTAAGCCCATCGGGTACGTAAAGCCCGCGATGCCGCACATGGCTCAGAGCCTCCCCGGAAAGGCCTGGTTCAGGGCGGCGTCGGAAAGTGCGGCAGAGCTCCACACCAACTCAGCTTTAGACCTGCTCGAAGTTTTTTTCAATCCCGGTCACCGGCCGAGCTCCGCCGCTCGCGGCTGCGCGGAGAGAGCGCGCGCACGCACCCGCAATTACGCGAAACCCTCGGGATACGCGGCTCGCTGGCGACCTGTGCTCAGACGATGACCTTCGACAGCACCCGCTCGTGGAACTGCGACTCTGCGGTAGTCAATTCAGCGGGCTGGTGCCGTTTCGCAATCAGGATCACCGCGTTCACCACGGCCGAGAAGGCGCGGAGCTCGACGGATTCGTTGACCGCCGGTCCCGGGATCAACACCACGTCGTAGCGACTGCGCAGGTCCGTGACGCACTCGTAGAACGCCTGAGACAGGATCAACCCGGGCGAGCGCATCGGCCCCTCGGCGAGCGCGTGCAGCGTCGCGCTGCAGCGAAAGACGGACCAGCCCCCGCCGCCGGTCCCGCGCGCGTTGAGCTGCGAGGACAGGCCTGCCGACAGCGGCATCGAGGCGTGCAAGTAGCGGTGCACGGCCGGACGCTGGAAGTTCCCTTCGATGATCAGCACCCGGGCCCTGCCGCTGTTGGCGAGCGAGAGCGCGAGCTCGCTGGCCACGCGCGCGACCGAATCGGCGGCTCCGGGCGGGCCACACAAGCCCACTACGAAGCCGCTCTGACCGATGTGTTGCAGCACCTGCTGGCCGAGCCCCTGCTGCTGATCGGGGTTCAGCGTCGGATCCGGACCCCAGGTCGAGGGCGCGGGGATCACCACCAGCTCGGCGCGCGCCGGCGGTGCGCTCGAGTGACCAGGCGGCGGCGGCGCGCTCGAACCGACGGACATGCCGTGCGCGGGAATTTCCCGGGGAGGCAGGCTACTCGACAGCTGCGCCTCGGTCGGCGGCAGAGAGCTTTCGATCGGCACCGGGGGTGCCAGGCTGACGGGCGGCGCGAGCGAGGCGCGCTGCGTGCCTTCCAGC
>JALYWZ010000626.1 GCA_030852505.1 Myxococcota bacterium
CCCGCGGACCGTGCGCTCGCCGCCGAGCGTGAGCGCTCGCTGCGCTCGGTGACGCAAACCGTGCGCGTCGACATCCGGAAGCTCGACTACTTGATGAACATCGTCGGCGAGCTCGGCCTGGTTCGCAGCGCGCTCGGCCGGATCGGCGAGCGCGTCCGCAGCGAGGGCCACCGCGCGCTCTCGGCGGAGATCCTGAGGCTCCACCGCGGCTTCGACCGCCGCCTGACCGAGATCCAGGCGGGCATCCTGGAAGTTCGCATGGTGCCGCTGGGGCAGGTGTTCGAGCGCCTGGCGCGCGTGGCGCGTCAGATCAGCCGCGAGCTCGAGAAGGAGATCCGCCTGGTCATCACCGGCGCAGAAACCGAGATCGACAAGCTGATCGTGGAGGAGCTCAGCGACCCCCTGATGCACATGCTCCGGAACGCCATCGATCACGGCATCGAGCACGCCGAGCAGCGCAGCAAGGTGGGCAAGCCCGAGGCGGGCACGATTGCGCTCAACGCCTACCAGCAAGGTAGCCACGTGATGATCGAGATCGAGGACGACGGCCAGGGCATCGACGAGCAAGCGCTGCTCGCCAAGGCATCGCAGCTCGGCGTGATCGACCCCGGCGAGAGCGGAGCGCTGTCGCGCGACGAGGTGCTGGCGCTGATCTTCTTGCCGGGGCTCTCCACGAGCGCCTCGGTGAACGACGTGTCGGGGCGCGGCGTCGGGATGGACATCGTCAAGACCAACATCGCCAAGATCGGCGGGGTGATCGACGTCCAGAGCGAGCGCGGGATCGGCACCAAGATGACGATCACGCTGCCGATCACGCTGGCCATCGTCAGCGCGTTGATCGTGCGCGTGTCGAGCTCGGTCTTCGCTCTCCCGCTCGCGACCGTGTCGGAGGCCTTGAGCTTCGAGGAGGACATGGTGCGCGTGGTCGACAACCGCGAGGTGATCACGCTGCGCGGCTCCACCTTGCCGATTTGCCGGCTGCAGCGGCTGCTCGAGCTCGAGCGCAGCCCGCGCCCGGGTCGCGGCTTCGTGGTGATCGTGTCGCTCGCCAACCGGCGGCTCGGGCTCGTCGTCGATCACCTGTTCGGGCAAGAAGACATCGTGATCAAGCCGCTCGGCAAGTCGCTGAGCGAGGTACGCGGCATCGCCGGCGCCACCGAGCTCGGCGATCAGAACGTGAGCCTGGTGCTCGACACGGCATCATTGATCGAAGAGGTGCTGATGGGCGGCGAAGCCCACCGCGAGCGGCTCGGGGTGGTGAATGCCTGAGCAGCTGATGCGGGCGACGCCCATGCGCTCGATCCGGCGCGACCCCGTGCGCGGGCCGGTGCGCGAGTTCCTGGTGTTCAGCCTGGGCGAAGATCTGCACGGCGTGGATCTGACGCGGATCCGCGAGATTTTGAGCCCTCCGCCGATCACGCCCGTGCCCCGGGCGCGCCCCGACGTGGTCGGTGTGTGCAGCGTACGTGGATTGCTCGTCACGGTGGTGGACTTGCGCCGCCGGCTTTCGCTCGAGGCAAGGCCGTTCGGCAAGCGCGCGCGGATCTTGCTGGCGCTCGCCGAGTCCGGTGAGACGGTCGGGCTGCTGGTCGACGAGGTGAAGCAGGTGGTGAGGCTCGGCGACGCCGAGATCGAGTCGGCGACCACGGCGCTCGGCGGCGACTCTTCGGAGCACGTGACCGGCATCGGCCGCACTCAGGACATGTTCCTGGTGCTGCTCGATCTGTCGAAGATCGTGAGCGCATGAGGAGCTGATGGTGGTGCAGCACCGGCAACGTCCAGATCGCCAGCGAGGCTTCGTCGGCTTCGTCGTGGGCGAGGTGACTTACGCGGTGCCGATCGGCAACGTGAGGGAGATCGTGAACCCCTCGCCGCTCACGGAGCTACCCCACGCCCCGCACTCGGTGGCCGGTGTGCTCGACCACCGCGGTGAGGTGGTGCCGATCGTGGATCTGCGCGCACGCTTCGGGCTGCCTCCGATCGCGGCCTCGCGCCGCACCAAGTGGATCCTGATCGAGGTGGAAGGCCGGAGCGTGGGGCTCACGGTCGATCGCGTGACCGGCGTCTTCGGCGTCACGGGTGAGCTCCGTCCTCCGCCCGTGCTCGGGCCCGGGGACGACACGCGCGGCGTCGTGGGCGTGGCGCCGCATTCGGGGGAGCTCGTGTTCGTGCTCGACGTCGGGCGCTTCGACGTCCTCACCCAGTCGCTGCGCCCGGGCGCGCTGCTCGCTGCGCGAGGTCACCTGGAGGGCGGGCCGTGATCGACTCGGGGGATCTCGAGGCGCTGCTCGAGTCGAACGATCCGGAGGAGCGCCGGCGCGCCACGTCGGAGCTCTACGTGCGCTCTTCCGACGCCCCGCTCAGCACCTGCGGGCTGGTGTTGAAGGCGCTCGCCGACGAGGACTGGCGGGTCCGAAAAGAAGCGATCGCCACGGCCTTTGCGTTGGCTCCGAGCCGCGAGCTGCTCGAGGAACTGGTGCGCGCGCTCCAGCCGGGAGAGAACGTCGGCCTCCGGAACGCGGCGGTCGAGGCCCTGGGCGGCTTCGGCGTGCACGCGGTGGTGGCGCTCGATTTCGCGCTCGTGAACCTGGACGCCGACGGTCGAAAGCTGGCGGTCGAGGCCCTGGGCCGCGTCGGTCACGAGCTGGCACTACCGGTGCTCGCACGCATGGCGCTCGATCCCGACGCGAACGTGCGCGTCGCAGCCGTCGAGGCCGCGGCAGATCTCGGCCGAGCCGGCGTGTCGGAGGCGATCCAGGCCCTGGAAGGGCACCTCGCGTCGCCGGAGCCGATGTTGAAGCTCGCGGCGCTGAACGGGCTGAACTCGCTCGGCGTGGCGGTGCCGTTCGAAACCGTTTCCGAGCTGCTAGGGGAGCCGATTCTGCGCCGCGCGGCCTTGCTCGCGGCGGGGCGGGCTCGACACCCGGACGCGATCGAACCGGTGCTCGACGCGCTGAGCCGCGCCTCCGGAGCGTTTTTCGTCGAGCTGACCTGCGCGATCGCGGAGCTGTCGCGCGAGCGGCCTTTGGTGAACGCTATCCGCCAGAACGCGGGGCGGCTGTCGCCCAAGGCCACGCAGCGGATCCTGGACATCTGCGCGGACGAGGCCGCCTTCGACGACGCCCGGCGCGCAGCGATGATCGCCGCGGCGGCGCTGGGCCTCGAGGGCGCGGCCGAGTTCGCGATCGAGACAATCGGCGACGACCGCTTCCTCGGCGAGGCGCAGGAGATGCTCGAGTTGCTCGGCGAGCTCGCCGTGCCGCGGCTGGTACACGCCATCCAACAGGGCTCGCTCCCCGAGCGGGCGAGCTGTCTGTCGATGCTCGGGCGAATTGCCGGGAACACCCAGCGAAGTCTGGTCGTCGGGACCGCGCTCGAGTCCCTGGAGGACGAGCTCCCCGACGTACAGCGCGAGGCGCTCGGCATCATCGCGCGCTGCGGCAGCGCAGAGATCCTGGTCCCGCTCTCGCGCTCGCTCGAGGATCCCGGCTCGCTCTCGACGCTGCGCCCTCGCGAAGTGGCGCTGAGCGCCCTGGCGGAGCGCTATCCGGCCGAGGCGCGCGCGCTGATCGACGCGGCGGATCCGGGAGACCCCTCCGCTCACGCCGCCTGCGTGCTCATCGCCGCGCTCCCGCCGGAGGACTCCTCGCACGAGCGCTATCAGCTGTTTCTGAGCTCGGCCGTCGGCAACGCAGCGGCCGCGACCCGGCGCGCTGCGCTCGAAGCCATGCTGCGAGTGTCGAGCGCGAACCTGCTTTCGGCGCTGTCCTTCGCCGTCACGGACGAAGCCGACGAGGTGCGCAGCATGGCCGTGAGCGCGCTCGGCCGGCTGCGAGACGCGACAGGGCGAGCCCCGGGG
>JALYWZ010000627.1 GCA_030852505.1 Myxococcota bacterium
GGCAAGCGTTTCGTGAACTCGTACGCCTCTTCCGCATCCTCGACCCCCGGCGCGAGCGACAGGAACTCGCTCTGCGACGGGAGAGCGCGCGGCTCGAGCGCCTGCCCCTCCACCAACAGCTCACCCACGAACGGCAAGTGCTGGGACAGCGAGTGCGTGGCCAGGCTGCGCATCAGGCCCGGGTCCTGCGTCGCTCGCAAAAGCAGCGGGCGCAGCAGCCGTTGCACGGGGTCGCCGGCCACGGCCACGTCTCCGAACGCTCGCTCGACGTCCTTCAGATCGCGCATCACCGCACCTGCTGGGTGCCGGGCGCCGACGGATTCGGCGCTGGGAAGACCACGACGCCTCCCACGAAGCTGAGCCCCGACCAATAAACGGCGCCGTCGCTGGCTTCCGTTCCGAGTTGTCCGAGATAGATGCGGCGGTCGGGCATGATCACCAGCACGGGTCCGAGAGCACCGATGAAGGCGTGCGAGCCGTCCGAACATTTCACTCGGGTGGCTCGCCAACCCGGACAGGCGCCCTCGATTTGCATGCGGAGGACGTCGTACAGGTCGGCCAGCTCAGCGTAGCTCCAACCGGCGTCGTGGGCGAGCCCCAGCCTCCGCATCGCCTCCCGGTTCAGAGCTCGCCCGTCGGCGTGGCCCGGTGCCGCCTCCGGCAGCGTCCGAAACCCTGGTTCCCCGGGATGTGGGCGAGGTCCCTCGATCACGCGGCGGACGCTATACCACCCCGCAGCATGGCTGCTCAGCGTAGCGCAGCGGCCCGCGTCCGGCGGCTCCGGAGCGGAACACAGGCGGAAATTCACGGTCCATTTGCTACGTTGCGCCGATGTCCACTCTGGAGATCGGTCTCGACACCTTCGGCGATCGAACGCGAGCTCCGAGCGGCGAGCTCGCGTCGCACGCGCAGGTGATCCGCAACCTGGTCGAGCAGGCGGAGCTCGCCGACCGCGTGGGCCTGGCGTTCATCGGCGTGGGCGAGCACCACCGCGACGACTTCGCGGTGTCCGCGCCCGAGGTAGTCCTGGCCGCGATCGCGGCGCGCACACAGCGCATTCATCTGGGCTCCGCCGTGACCGTGCTGAGCTCGGACGATCCGGTCCGCGTGTTCCAGCGCTTCTCGACACTCGACGCGATCTCGAACGGCCGCGCGGAGGTGATCCTCGGACGCGGCTCGTTCACGGAGTCCTTCCCGCTGTTCGGGCTCGATCTCGGCCGCTACGAGCAGCTCTTCGACGAGAAGCTCGCGCGCTTCGCCGAAGTGCGCAAAGGCGAAGATCGCCGCGTCTATCCGCCTATCGAGAACGGCCTGCTCCGCACCTGGATCGGTGTCGGCGGCAGCCCGGAGTCGGTGGTGCGCGCGGCCCGCTACGGCTTCGATCTGATGCTCGCGATCATCGGCGGCGATCCGCACCGCTTCGTTCCGTACGTCGAGCTGTACGGGGAGACGCTGAAGCAATTCGGCTTCGGGTCGCGGCCGATCGGTGTGCACGCGCCCGGTCACGTCGCCGAGACCGACGAGCTGGCTCGCGAGCAGCTCTGGCCGCACTTCCTCGAGCAGCGCACCAAGATCGGAGCCGAGCGCGGCTGGGCCCCGCCGACGCGCGCGCAGTTCGATCGCGAGGCAGGTCCCCGGGGCGCGGTGTTCGTGGGCTCGCCGGAGACCGTGGCGCGAAAAATCGCCGCCGCCGCGCGCACGCTCTCCCTTTCACGCTTCGATCTCAAGTACAGCAACGGCCCCATGCCGCACGAGCAGCTGCTGCAAAGCATCGAGCTGATCGGCACGCGGGTCGCGCCGCGGGTAGAGGAGCTGCTCGCGGCGGAGCCTGCCCCGACGGTGTCGCTCTCCAAGCCCTGACCGGCGCGCGGCTTGCTCTGCGCGTCCGCTCGGGACCTATTTACGGTCGTCCGGGGAGCCGTTCTTCCCGGAGCCGCCCTCGGCTCTGCCCGATGTGCGCATCTCGATGGTCTGGGCGCGTTCTTTGGCGATCGCGTCCTCGACTCGTTCGACGAGCAACACGAACGCTTCCTCGCCAGCCTTCCGATGATAAGGCCCGGCGCCGGCTTGATAGAGGCAGGCCTCCTGGCGCAAGAACGACTTCATGAGATCGTAGTTCTTCCAGTGCTCACGAAAATGAAAGACGCCCTCCAGAGTCACCAGGATAGTCACCAACAGACTCAAGAGCGTCGGAAGAACGGTCGGGACTTCTTCCCAATTGATGAGCACTGGAACCGCCGCCGCTGAAACCGCCGCGATCGACGCTCCGGACAAATGCAGACGGCGGTAGCGATCGCCCTTCCGCGTGTACGCGTCGGTCTTGTAGTCGAGGCGCGTCCTCAAATACTCGTCCGGAGTCCGCGCGGAGTAGGCCGATGCTTGCGACATGTAGAGTCAGAGGAGCACGACGCTCGGTCGAAGGGAAACGATGGCGCCCCGCATTCGAACAAATGCTCACGAGGATCAGCGGCATGCGCAGAACCGCGAGGAACGCCCGCCCGGCGTGGTCGAAGCCGCAGATACCGGGGATGGCGCAGCGGACGTTCAGTATGCTGAGCGGCATGAGAAAGCTTGTTGAGCTCCTCGGTCGTTGCTCGGGAACCTTCGTGCTCCTCGGTCTGGCGCTCGTGGGGTGTGCGCCCGGCTACATGAATGCGGCGGATCTGGATCGCCGCGGCCAGGGTCCCTCGGAGTGTTCCAAGAGCTGTGAAGATCTCGGTATGCGCATGGTCGCGATGGTGCTGGTCAGCGACCAGCTGCCCGGCTGCGTCTGTCAGGTCGTCGAGGAACGTAAGGCGCTCTCTCCAGAGCCGGCGCCCGCTCCAGGTCCAGTTCCCGCCCCGGCTCCGGTTCCAGCTCCTGCAACCCAGCCCGCTCCAGACGGCGGCACTCCGACGAGTAGCACGGCGCCGCTCGGTTTCGTCGTCGTGGCAGCCAGCGTTGCGCGCGAGAAGCAGCGGCAGGAGGAGAAAGACCGCGCTCAGAAGGGGAACTAACCGCTCTGCGCCGGTAGCAGCACCAGCTCGATGCGGCGGTTCTTCTGGCGGGTGGGCTCGGTGGCGTTGCTCGCGACTGGGCGGAACTGCGAAAAGCCGGCTGCGACCAGCCGCGAGCCCGGGAGCTTGCCGCGGTCTTCGAGGAAGCGAACGACGTTGGTCGCGCGCGCCGTGGAGAGCTCCCAGTTCGTGGGGAAGCGCTCCTGGGTTTCGCGGTTCGAGACGCGCTGCTGGTCGGTGTGGCCGCCGACCTGGATCGTGTGGCTCTTCAGGGTGGCGAGGCTGCCGGCCACCTGTGACAGCACCTTCTTCCCGGGGTCGTTGAGCTCCGCGCTGCCGGACTCGAACAGGATCTGAGCGGCGAGCTCGACCACGAGCTCGTTGCCGCGGCGCCGGATCTTGACGTTCCCGGCGCTGATCTGCGGCTCGAGGATCGCCTGCAGGTTGCTCTGAACGCCCTTCAGCTCCCCTTCGAGCTTGTCGCGTTCGGCTTCGCTGGTTTGGAGACGACTCCAGAGCTGCTGCTCTTTGGTCTCGAGCTCGGCCGTGCGAGTCGCGGCGGCTGCGAGCTTCGATTTCAGCAGCTTCTCCCGACTGGAAGCTTCGCCGAGCAGCGCCTTCAGCCGCGCCTCCTCCGCCCGCTCCGGTAAGTAGCGGTATTTCACGAAGGCCGCGCCGCCCGCGGCGACCAGCAGAAACAGCAGCCAGCCGATCAGGCCCGCACGCGAGCGGCGGGGACGTTGACGGAAATAGGCTTCATCGAACTCGCTCGCGGGGTTCGCCATCCGGCATACGTTACCAGAGCAGTGCGCGAGACCTGAGGAGCTGTCGCAAATCCGGTGGTGCAAGGTAGACTG
>JALYWZ010000628.1 GCA_030852505.1 Myxococcota bacterium
GCCCTCGCCTCCTTGGCGGAGCACGGCGAAGCCGAGAGGCACGCCGTCGCGCTCGACCACGACCCCGCCGAACTGCCGAGCCATGGAAGCCGTCGAGCGAGCAGCGTCCCGGGCAAACTCGCTGAACGCCTGCTCCGACAGCTTCCGAACGAAGGGTTCATCGCTCGGGAGCAAGCGGCGGATTTTGCCCGGCACGCTGGGAGCCGCGGCCTAGATCCTGGCCAGGATGTCGTTGAACGTCTTGCTCGGGCGCAGGGCGGCGGTCGCCTTCGCGTCGTCCGGGCGATAGTACCCGCCGATGTCGACGGGCTTGCCCTGAACGGCGATCAGCTCGGCGACGATCTTCTGCTCTTCAGCCTCGAGCGCGGTCGCGATCGGCTCGAACACGCGCTTGAGCTCGGGGTCCTTGGACTGGTTCGAAAGCTCGCGGGCCCAGTACATGGCCAGGTAGAAGTGGCTGCCGCGGTTGTCGATCCCGCCGACTTTGCGGGACGGCGACTTGTCGTTCTCGAGGAACTTGCCGTTGGCCGCGTCGAGCGTCTCGGCCAGCAGCTTGGCCTTGGCGTGCGAGAACACGATCCCGAGGTGCTCGAAGGAGGCAGCCAGCGCGAAGAACTCGCCGAGCGAGTCCCAGCGCAGGTAGTTTTCCTTTTGGAATTGCTCGACGTGCTTCGGGGCGGAGCCGCCCGCGCCCGTCTCGAACAGCCCGCCCCCTTTCATCAGCGGCACGATCGACAACATCTTTGCGCTGGTGCCGACCTCGAGGATCGGGAACAGGTCGGTCAGGTAGTCGCGGAGCACGTTGCCGGTGACCGAGATCGTGTCTTTGCCGGCCTTCATGCGCTCGAGTGAGAACCGGGTCGCCTCGGCCGGCGGCAGGATTTCGAGCTCGAGGCCGCTCGTGTCGTGGTCCTTCAAGTAGCGCCGGACCTTGGCCAGGATCTGCGCGTCGTGTGCGCGCTTCTCGTCGAGCCAGAATACGGCCGGCGTTCCGCTCAAGCGCGCGCGGGTGACGGCGAGCTTCACCCAATCCTGCACCGGCGCGTCCTTGGTCTGGCAGGCGCGCCAGATGTCGCCCTCTTCCACCGCGTGCTCGAGCAGCACCTTGCCAGCGGTGTCGACCACGCGGATCTGGCCCTTGCCCGGCGCGACGAAGGTCTTGTCGTGCGAGCCGTACTCCTCGGCGGCTTTGGCCATCAGCCCGACGTTGGGCACCGAGCCCATCGTGCGCGGGTCGAAAGCGCCGTGGGTACGGCAGAAATCGACGGTCGCCTGGTACACGGGGGCGTAGCTGCTGTCGGGGATCACCGCCAGCGTCTCACCGAGCTTGCCCTGGGAGTCATAGACCTTGCCACCTGCGCGGATCAGCGCGGGCATCGAGGCATCGACGATCACGTCGCTCGGGACGTGCAGGTTCGTGATGCCGTTGTCGGAGTTGACGTACGAAAGCCCCGGACCTTCGGCATAGGCCGCCTGAATGTCGGCTTCGATCGCGGCGCGCTGCTCGGCCGGCAGGCTCTCGAGCTTCTGCAGCAAATCGCCGAAGCCGTTGTTCAGGTCGACGCCGAGCTTCGCGAACGTCGCGCCGTGCTTTTCGAACAGCCCCTTGAAGAACACGCGCACCGCGTGGCCGAAGATGACCGGGTCCGAGACCTTCATCATCGTGGCCTTGAGGTGCAGCGAGAACAGCAGCCCCTCGCGCTTCGCCCGCGCGAGCTGCTCTTCGTAGAAGGCGACGAGCGCCTTCTTGCTCATGAACGTCGCGTCCAGGATCTCGCCGGCTTCGAGCGGGGTCTTGGCCTTCAGCACCTTCTTGCTGCCGTCGCTGCCGACGAACTCGATCACCGCGTCGGTCTTGTCGGAGACGGTCACCGACTTCTCGTTCGAGAAGAAGTCGTCTTTGCCCATCGTGGTAACGGTGGTCTTCGACGTCGGGGACCACGCCCCCATCGAGTGCGGGTGCTTCCGCGCGTAGTCTTTGACCGCCTTCGGCGCGCGGCGGTCGGAGTTACCTTCGCGCAGCACCGGGTTCACGGCGGAGCCCTTGACCTTGTCGTAGCGGGCCTTCGCGTCCTTTTCGGCGTCCGTCTTGGGGGAGTCGGGGTAGTCGGGCAGGGCGAAGCCTTTCGCCTGGAGCTCCGCGATCGCCTCTTTGAGCTGCGGAACCGAGGCGCTGATGTTCGGAAGCTTGATGATGTTGGCTTCGGGCAAGAGCGTCAGCTTACCGAGCTCGGCGAGCGCGTCCGAGACGCGCTGATTCGCCGGCAACAGATCCGAGAACGCGGCCAGGATCCGGCCCGACAGCGAGATGTCGCGGCTTTCCACGGCGATGCCCGAGTGCTTGGTGAACGCCTGCACGATCGGCAGGAGTGAGTAGGTGGCGAGCGCGGGCGCTTCGTCGGTGATCGTGTAGAGGATGGTCGGCGGAGTCGTCATGATCGGAGTGGCGGCGAGTCTGCCACCAAGGCCGTAGCCATGGCCAGGGCGGAAAGGCCGGCGCGTCGCTGCCGCCCCGAGCTCGGAGGCCCGCTAGCCCAGAAAACCCCGCGTCAAAACCCCGACTACCACCGCTTCGGCGTCCTCGTCGGAAGCCAGATCCTGGAGCGCGTCCCAGTGCCGGTGGATCGCCCAGAATGCGATTGTTTCGTAAAACAGCCGCGCGGCCACCGCGGCGTCGGGCAGCTCGCGCAGAGCGCCGCTCTCGAAGCAGCGCTCCAGGTAGCGCGCCAAGATCGCGAGCTGCTGGGCGCGCGCGTCTCCGCACCAGACGTCGAACAGCTCGGGTTGATCCGGAGCGCAGGCATCGAGCAGCTTGGTGGCGCGCCGGCCCTTCGACAGGTGCTCGAACAGCCCGCGAATCAGCGACTCGAGCTCCGTCGCGGGGTTGCGGCTCGTCGGGTCGGACTTCGTCGCGAGTGACTCGACGGCTGCGAGGTCACGCGCGAGCCGCGCTCGGACCAGCCCGAGCGTGGCCTCGGACGGGGGAGTCGGAAATGGCAGCTCCAGGCTCTTCGGCAGTGGGCCGGCCGCGTCGGCGTACAGCAGCGCAGCGTGGAAGAGCGCTTCCTTGCTCTCGACGTAGCCGTAGAGCGTCCCCTTCGCGACGCCCAGCGCGTGAGCCACGTCCTCCATCTGGGTGCGCCGGTAGCCCTGCGCGATGAACACCGCGGTGCCCGCCTCCAGGAGCTGCGGGATGCGATCTTTCGGGATCGAACGCGGCATCGCGGGAAATGGTCGGACGGGAAGGGTTTAGCGTCCAGGCCCTTCTTCTAGAGCGCGCCGGTAGCGATCACGACGCACCTGGTCGCGCAGGATCTCGTAGGCCTCGTCGAGGACGTCCAGGATCAGAGCCACGTCGTCGCCGAGATCGGCGGTCATCGGCGTCAGGACGCGACCTGGGTCGAGCTCCTGACGCAGCGCCGAGTAGGCACGGCGGATGTCGTAGCTGGTCGCCGAGCGGCTGACGCCGAGCAGCGCGAAATAGTCGCCTTCGTCGACGAGCTCACGCCGGGCGCGGATCCGGGCGCGCAGCGCTTCGTGGTCCAGCGGGTCGACCACTCGCGGCGGCAGGTTCCTCGCCGGTGCAGCGCTGGTGCGCACCCTCAGCACGCCGAGCTCGACCAGCGTGAACAACACCGGCGCGATGTCCGGCGAGCCCGCGCGATCGAGCACGTCTCCGAGCGTCGTGCCCGAGGCGGAGCGGACCAGCGAGAGGTCCGCGTCGGGGAGCGCCGATTCCCCGAGCAGCGACCCTGCTTCGCCTTCGCTGAATCGCACGTGCGCGCCGCCCAGCCAGGCGATGGCGTCGCCCGGGGGCACGGCGCGGCGCACCACCTCGATCAGCAC
>JALYWZ010000629.1 GCA_030852505.1 Myxococcota bacterium
GGCTCGACCGGTCGCGACCGGTCGGCGTGAAGGCCGGATCGGACGACAGCAGGTCGCCCGCCGCCGCACCTTCCCCGAGCGCGCGCAGCGCCGTCCGCACGGCCTTGCGCCGCTGCTCGATGCGGTCGCCCACGACCCGCTTCAAGAGCGCCGCGATCCCGCTCTTCGGCACCACCATGTGCGCCGCCTTCAGGAAGCCGCGGAGCTCCGCCTCGAGCGCGGCCGCCGTCGCGTAGCGCTTCGAGAGGTCCCGTTCGAGCGCCGTCATCACGATCCGCTCGAGGTCGCGCGGGTAGCTCGGATCGATGCTGGTGGGCGGAGGCACCTGGCCCATCGTCACGAGCTCGAGGGTTTGCAGATCGGTCTCGCCACGGAACAGGCGGCGCCCCGTGGTCAGCTCGAACAGCACGATACCCAGCGAAAATACGTCGCTCCGCCGATCCACGGGCTGGCCGCGCGCCTGCTCGGGCGACATGTAGCCGAACTTGCCCTTGAGCTGTCCGACGCGCGTCGCCTCCGAAGCGCGGCCCACGGCCTTGGCGACGCCGAAGTCCACGAGCTTGATCGCGCCGTCGGCGCCGATCAGGATGTTGTGCGGCGAAATATCGCGATGCACCACGCCGCGAGACTGCCCCCGCTCGTCCTTGAGCTCGTGCGCGGCGTGCAGGCCAGAAGCCACGTCCGCGATGATGCGCACCGCCATTTCTGCCGGAATCGCTCGGCGCTTGCCGGCTTCCGCGATCACGGTGTGCAGGCTCTCGCCCTCCACCCACTCCATCGACATCCACATCACGCCGGCTTCCTCGCCGACGTCGTGGACCTCGACGACGTTCGGATGACGGATCGCTCGCACGAGCCGAACTTCGTCCCGGAACATTTTCACGAACTCGGGATCGTCCGCGAGCTCGAGCAGCATGGCTTTCACCGCGACCAGGCGGTCCTGGTCGCGCGTGCGTTCGCGGGCCACCCAAACCGTGGCCATGCCGCCGCGCCCGATCCTGAGCACCAGCTCGTTGTGTCCGAGCATGCCACCTTGCCTGAGCTCGTCGGTCATTCTGGATCTTGGGTGGGGCGCATCCCCGGTATCTTAAGCTTCCACGACGCTGTGCCGGCCATTGGGGCTACGCACACCGATCATCGCGGCGCGCGACCCTTACTTGGCACGAATGCCCCGCCGGACGAAAACAAACCGGCGGCACGACCGGCCTGGGGGCTGCGTCGGGCCCGAGAATCCCGGTCAACCCGCGTCGCACCGGTGGTAAGAGGAGTCGCGCAATGGCAACCCTCAAAGAACAGTTCTCGAACGCCGATCGCAGAAATTCCCTGGTCGACGACGCAGTCAAAGTCCTGGACCAAGAGGTCGCGGACAAGAGCGGACTCACGGGTATGGCGATCAAGGGTGCGTACAAGCTGGTTCAGGGGATGCGCCCGGGATTCGTCCGCCACACGGTCGACAGTCTTCTCGACGACTTCCTGGAGGCGCTGGAGCCGGTTTATCTCGAAGCTTCGGAGAAAAAGCGCCCGGCGGGGACATACCTGCTCGAGCAGCGAGACCGCGTCGCGGACGCGCTCCTCAGTGTGACCGACAAGAAAGCTGAACGGGCCCAGAGCGCCTCGCTCAAGTCGGCCTATTCGAAATTGCGGCCGATGGCGAAGAAGCAGGTGGACGCCGCGGCCCCCCGATTGGCCACGCTGATCGACCGCCACACGACCCCAACCGGCTGAGCTTTCGCGCGATATCCGCCCGGAAGTCTCGAAAACGGGCCGGGCTTCGGGCCATCCCCGGCAGCTTTAGCTTCTCCGGCGCTCCTTGGGTTCTGGGCCTGGGATCGGGCACATGACAACGATCCTTGACGGGGGACGCGCGCCGACCCAGGCATGGGGCGCCGCCCGAGCGAGGTGTGCCCTGAAAAACCACCTCCGCCGGGCGTTCGGTTTGCCATCCCGAGGGAAAGCGGTAAGGAAATCTCCGCGTTGCACCCCGGAAATAGGGAGCCGTTTCACCACACCGAAACCTAGAACCCGCTATTCCCGACCGGATGACTTGACAATTATCCCGGACGGTGCACTTTTCCAGCCAATTTTAAGCGCATGGCCTCTTCCCAGATCGTTCCAACTCCGCAGACCCCCTCCCAACAAGTAGTGCGTGCCGCGGTCGTCCGCTTCGTGGGCGACTCGGGCGACGGCATGCAGATCACGGGAGACCAATTCACCGTCGCCGCCGCGCTCGCGCGCAACGACCTCGCGACCTTCCCCGACTTCCCCGCCGAGATCCGCGCGCCCGCGGGCACCACCTACGGTGTCTCGGGTTTCCAGATCCACTTCGCGGCGGACCACGTCTACACGCCCGGTGACGCGCCGGACGTGCTCGTGGCGATGAACCCCGCGGCGCTCAAGACCAACCTGCGCGATCTGAAGAAGGGCGGGGTCTTGATCGTCAACAGCGGCGCGTTCAACGCCGCGAACTTGAAGAAGGCCGGCTACGGCGAGAAGAACCCGCTCGAAGACGGCTCCCTCGAAGGCTACGCGCTGCTCTCGATCGACATCACGAAGCAGACCCAGAACGCGGTGAAGGACTCGGGCCTCTCGAACAAGGAGGCCAACCGCTGCAAGAACTTCTGGACGCTCGGTTTGATGTTCTGGATCTACGCGCGGCCGCTCGAGCCGACGATCCAGTACATCGAGCAGAAGTACGGCAAGCGCGCCGAGCTCGTGCAGGCGAACATCGCCGCGCTGAAGGCCGGCCACGCCTACGGCGAGACGACCGAGGTGTTTCAGAACCGCTATCAGGTCCCGCCGGCTCCGGTCGAGCCCGGTGTGTACCGCAACATCAGCGGCAACGCGGCCACCGCGCTCGGGCTGGTCGCCGCGGCCGAGCTCGCGAACCGCGAGATGGTGCTCGGGGCTTATCCGATCACCCCCGCGAGCGACGTCCTGCACGAGCTCAGCAAGCTGAAGAGCTTCGGCGTCACGACCGTGCAGGCAGAGGACGAGATCGCGGCGGTGTGCGCGGCGATCGGCGCCTCGTACGCCGGCAACCTCGGCGTCACCACCACCAGCGGCCCGGGCATGGCGCTGAAGACGGAGGCAATTGGCCTGGCCGTCGCCGTCGAGCTGCCGCTCGTGATCATCGACGTGCAACGCGGCGGCCCGAGCACGGGCTTGCCGACCAAGACCGAGCAAGCCGACCTCTTGCAGGCCGTGTACGGCCGCAACAGCGAAGCGCCGCTGTGCGTGCTGTCGGCATCCACGCCCGGTGAGTGCTTCTACATGGCGATCGAGGCGGTGCGCCTGGCCGTCTCCTACATGACGCCGGTTATCCTGCTCACCGACGGCTACCTCGCCAACGGCGCCGAGCCCTGGAAGATCCCGAACGTCGCGGACCTGCCCAAGATCGAGCTCAAGTTCCGCACCGATCCGGTCGGCTTCCACCCCTTCGTGCGCGACGAGACGACGCTGGCACGCGCCTGGGCGATCCCGGGCACGCCCGGCCTCGTCCACCGCATCGGCGGCCTCGAGAAGGACTACGACTCGGGACACATCTCGTACGCGCCCGAGAACCACGAGCGGATGTGCCGGGTTCGCGCCGCCAAGATCGCCGGCATCGCCAACGACGTGCCGGAGCAGGCGATCGAGGTCGGAAACGAGAGCGGCAAGCTGCTCGTGCTCGGCTGGGGCTCGACCTACGGAGCGATCCGCGAGGCCGTCGAGCGCAGCCGAGCGCGCGGCCTCGACGTCTCGCACGCGCACGTACGCTACCTGAACCCCTTCCCCAGGAACCTCGGCGACTTGCTGCGCCGCTTCGACCGCGTGCTCGTGCCGGAGCTGAACCTCGGCCAGCTCGTG
>JALYWZ010000630.1 GCA_030852505.1 Myxococcota bacterium
GTGCTGACTCCGCCCGTGGCCACGCCGCCGGTCGCAACTCCGCCGGTTGACGTGCCGCCAGTGCTGACTCCGCCCGTGGCACTACCGCCACTGCCGGCCGCCGGGGCACCGCCGGTCGTGGGAGGAGTGGCGGGAGGATCCGTGCCTTCGTCTGCGCTGCAGGCCGCGATACCGAGGGAACCCAGGATGGAGAGCACATAGAGCTTGCGCATGTCGGCGCACACTATAGACGCGGGTAGGACAAGGATCTCCCCATTATTGAGGGGGTTTGTGTGTTCGCGCAGCGCTCCAAGATTTCACGAACGGCGACGCGCAAACGCAACACATCGTTTCGGATCTGCAATCCCGGTGCGTGACAACTCGCAGCGAGCGAGACAATTGCCTGTTTAGCGGAGGCCGCGGTTACCAACGCGCGCCACTGGGACGCGTGCTCGATCAAAACCAACGGCGGATCAGGGCGGCGAGCACGCTGAGCACGACGGAAACGAGAAGCATGGACGCAAGTGGGAAGTACACGCGCGTCGAGCCGCTCTCGTAACGAATGTCGCCCGGCAGGCGCCCGAACCAGTTGAGCGCGCCCGACCAGATCACGAGTCCCAGCACGATCACGGCCACACCGATCCCCACCACGACCAGGCCGAGGGGCGGCGGCGGCGGGGGATCGGTCGGCGACATGCGCGCGGAGCGCTCTCGGCTCAGGCCGCGGGCTTGGCGAGGCCGCGCAGCACGTAGTTCAGGATGCCGCCGTGCGCGTAGTACTCGAGCTCGACAGCGGTATCGATGCGGGCGAGCACGGAGAAGCGCTTCTGGCTGCCGTCGGCGGCGAGCGCCACGACGTCGAGCACCTTGCGCGGCGCAAGGCCGTTGGCGATGCCCTCGATCGAGAACGTCTCTTCGCCGGTGAGGCCGAGGGTTTCGCGGTTCTGGCCCGCTTGGAACTGGAGCGGGATGACGCCCATGCCGATCAGGTTCGAGCGGTGGATGCGCTCGTAGGATTCGGCGATCACCGCGCGGATGCCGAGCATGAAGGTGCCCTTCGCGGCCCAGTCGCGCGACGAGCCCGAGCCGTACTCCTTGCCCGCGATCACGATCAGCGGCACGCCGGCCGCCTGATACTTCACGGACGCGTCGTACACGCTCAGCTGCTCGCCGTCGGGCAGGTGGCGCGTGACGCTCCCCTCGACGCCCGGCACGAGCAGGTTCTTCAGGCGCACGTTGGCGAAGGTGCCGCGCATCATCACCTCGTGATTGCCGCGGCGCGCGCCGTACTGGTTGAAGTCCTTGGGCTCGACCCCGTGCTCCATCAGGTATTTCGCCGCCGCCGAGGTCTTGGCGATGTTGCCCGCGGGAGAGATGTGATCCGTGGTGACGAAGTCGCCGAGCACGAGCAGCGCGCGCGCCCCCGCGATGTCGACGAGCGGCGCCGGCTGCGGGCCGATTCCGTCGAAGAAGGTCGGGCGCCGCACGTAGGTGCTCGACTCGTCCCAGGCGAACAGATCACCTTCCGGAACCGGCAGCGCCCGCCAGCGGTCGTCGCCGCGGAACACGTTCTTGTATTGCTTCTGGAACAGCTCGCTCGTGACGTGCGTCGCCACGTAGCGCGCCACGACGTCGGGCGCGGGCCACACGTCGCGCAGAAACACCGGTTGCCCGTCGCTGCCGGTACCGAGCGGCTCGTTGTCGAAGTCGATGTCGATGCGGCCGGCGAGCGCGTAAGCCACGACCAGCGGCGGGCTCGCGAGGTAGTTCGCACGCACGTCGGGGCTGATGCGGCCCTCGAAGTTGCGATTGCCGCTCAGCACGCTGACGTTCACGAGCTCACCGTCGTGGATGGCCTTGCTGATGGTCTCCGGCAGCGGGCCGCTGTTGCCGATGCAGGTGGTGCAGCCGTAGCCGACCACGTTGAATCGCAGGGACTCGAGCGCGCCGAGCAAGCCGGCCGAGCGCAGGTACTCGGTGACGACGGTCGAGCCCGGCGCGAGGCTGGTCTTCACCCACGGCTTCGACGACAGGCCCTTGGCCACGGCGTTCTGCGCCAGCAGCCCCGCGGCCATCAGCACCGACGGGTTCGAGGTGTTCGTGCACGAGGTGATCGCCGCGATCACCACCTGGCCGTGGCCGATCTCGAACTTTTCGCCGAGGTGCTCGGTCGGCACCTTGGTGGTGAGCGCGTCGGGCGTCAGGCCCTTCACGCCGTCCTTGGTCTTGCGCGCGGTCGCCACCAGCTCGGGAAGCACCTTGGCCCAGCTCGTGCGCACGTCGCGTAAGCTGACCTTGTCGTGCGGTCGGCGCGGACCGGCCAGCGTGGGACCGATGCTGGCGAGGTCGAGGTCGAGCGAATCGGTGAAGTGCGGATCCGGCGAGCCCTTCTCGCGGAACAGGCCCTGGGCGCGCGCGTAGGCCTCGACCAGGCGAATGCGCTCCGGCGAGCGCCCGCTCAGACGCAGGTACTCGAGCGTGTCGCGGTCGATCGGGAAGATCGCGCAGGTGGAGCCGAACTCAGGGCTCATGTTGCCGATCGTGGCGCGGTCGGCGAGCGGCAGACCGTCCAGGCCGTCTCCGAAGAACTCGACGAACTTCGCGACCACGCCCTTGTCGCGCAAGAGGCGGGTGATCGTCAGAACCAGATCGGTCGCGGTCGCGCCCGCCGGCAGACGGCCGTGCAGGCGCACGCCGATCACCTCGGGAACCAGCAGGTTCACGGGTTGTCCGAGCATCGCGGCCTCGGCTTCGATGCCGCCGACGCCCCAGCCGAGCACCCCGAGGCCGTTGACCATGGTGGTGTGGCTATCGGTGCCGACCAGCGTGTCGGGATAGGCGACGCCGTCCTGCTCGAACACGACGCGCGCCAGGTACTCGAGGTTCACCTGGTGCACGATGCCGGTCGCGGGCGGCACGACCTCGTAGTTCTGGTACGCCTTCTGCGCCCAGCGCAGGAGCTTGTAGCGCTCCTCGTTGCGCGCGTAGTCGTTCTTGGCGTTGATCTGGATCGCGTCGTTGGTGCCGTAGGCGTCGACCTGCACCGAGTGGTCGATCACGAGCTCCGACGGGAACAGCGGGTTGATCTTCTTGGGATCGCCGCCCATGCGCTTCATGGCGTCGCGCATCGCCGACAGGTCGACCACCGCCGGAACTCCCGTGAAATCCTGGAGCACGACGCGCGCGGGGTGGAAGGCGATTTCGGTGTCGAGCGCGGCCTTCGGCGTCCAACCGGCGAGGGCCTCGATGTCGGCCTTCGAGACCGCGTTGCCGTCTTCGTTTCGAAGCAGATTCTCGAGCAAGATCCGCAGCGAAAACGGAAGCTTCGTCAGGTCCTTCCCGAGCGCCTGGGCGAGGGCCGGGAGGCTGTAAAAAGTCAGCGTCTTGTCGTTGACCTGAAGAGACGTGCGCGTGCCAAAGGAATCGAGAGATCGAGTCACCGTGAAACTCCTGTCGCCGCACTACTCCACTGCGCGACAGCGCGCAATTGAAGGCGGATTGGGGCTGAAAACAAGACGCGGGTCTAGATTCCGAAACTTCGCAGAAATGACCGGTCTTGCGTTCAGAAAACGCCCGCGGCAACGCGACCGGCGGCAATGCCGCTGGATAGCGCGGCAAGAACCGTCCTCGGCTTGCCAGCCAGGGCGTCCCCGCACGCAAAGATCGGCAGCCGCGCCGAGGCAGCGAAGCGCTCGTCGACGGCCAGACCGAGCGCCTCGAGTGGTTCGAAGCTACCGCGCCGCGCGATCTGTCCCGCGAGCGACGTCGCGCGATCCACGAGCTCACCTTCGAGCGTGAGCGCGACCGGCAGCTCGAGCGACGCGCCCGCCGCCGGGCCTGCGCCGCCGGCGTTCACACGCAAGCCG
>JALYWZ010000112.1 GCA_030852505.1 Myxococcota bacterium
TCTTTCGATCCTGCGATTCTTCGATGGCGCATATCTGCCGTCCTGGCCGGTTCTTGCCCGGAGCGACGGGATTGAGATCACGACGCAGGCGGAGGTGATCGCCGACGCGCTCATGGACGGCACGTCGGACGTGACGATCGGTCCCCGGCAGCGCTCTATGCTCGCGGCGATCATCGCGCTCGCCATCGAGTTCAAGTTACCGGTCGTGAGCTTGCCCTGGCTGCTCTCCGTTCCGTCTGAAGTCACGACTCTTGCCTCTCGGTCGAGCGTGCCGTCGGTGCGACTAGGGCTCGGACGCTTCGAGCGTGAGCGGCCGGACTCCATCGACGGACTCATCGCCCGGCTCTCGACTATCTTGCGATCGAGCCTCAAGGCCGTGCTCTCGGGCGACGAGCCGTTCGATTTCACGCGCTGCTTCATCCCGGGGTCGATCACGATCCTCGACTTCGGTGGCGCGCCGCTGGGGGCGCTCCCCGCTGTCCGGGCGATGGGAAGTCTCGCCGTGTCAGGCGTCGCGAACGCGGCATTTGATCCACGGCGGAAGCTGGGATCGAAGACCCTCCTCGTGCTCGATGAGCCGCAGGTGTTCGCGACGTCGGTGTCGGTGGCGAGCATCCAGCGTCTTTTGGAGACCGGGCGCTCATTCGGCGCCGGCGCACTGATGCTCGCCCACCAAGGTGTGCCGCAACTACCTCAGAGTTTGCAGCTTGCACTCGGCACGAATGTCGTGTTGCGAGCGCTTGGGCGGAGCGCCGAGGCTGATGCCGCGGCTGCGTCCGAGTGGCTGCCCGTGACGCGGGTAGTGCCACGCCCTGCCGAGCCGGGTACACGCTCGGAACGTACGCGGTTCCTTTCTGAAAGCGAGGAACGGCGGTTCCGTATCGCCGAGATCGGCCGATTGCCGACGCGGCATTTCCTCGTTGCCGACCGCCGAATCGGAGCACAGCCGCGCGTGATCCGCTCGGCGGAATACGCGCCGCCCGAGTGGGACGCGATCGACCCCGAGATCGCGGACGCGGTGCGCCGCGGCTCGAATGGTGTCCCACGCGTCGAGCTCGAAGCGCGAGTGCACGAGATCGAGGAAACGGCGGCGGCGCGATTCGAGGAATCGCTCCGAACCGAACAACGCGGAGGACGGAAGCGGGGCAGGGTGATCGAAACGCCCGACGTTGTCGGACGTGATGACGAAGGCGCGCGCGGGGGCGTTCCGTGAACGGGCCAAGGATCGCGCTCCGACTGGCCACGGGTGCGTCATACATTGCTTTCGGCTGGGTCGTCGGTCTCGCGCTGCTCGCGAATTGGCTCGTGCGTGGCGCGCGGTGGAGTCTCCGGATGCGCCGGGCGCTCGCGCCGACCATTTCCTGCACGTGGTGCGGTACCGATGTTCCGCAATACGGTCCGTATGCATGTGCGAGCTGCCGAGCGCGCACGCTGGGCTGGGCGTGGCGCTGTTCGGCGTGCGGGGCTTGGGCCGGGCATATCGCCTGTACCAATCCGAACTGCGGTCTCAGCGTGTCGAACCCTCTCCTGGGGGCCCCATGACGCGTCGCCGCAGCCGCCGCGTTAGACCTGTGCAGCGCCGGTACCAGGTGACCGACCGGGATCGGCAAGTCCTCGCAGCGGTTGGCCGGATGGGGCAGGCCACCTCTGAGCAGCTCCGCCGGCTCTTCTTCGGGGATCCCAGCACCGCGTCGCGACGGCTCGCGAAGCTCGTCGCGCTGCGGATGCTCGATGTGCATGTGTTGCACGAGAACGAGCCGAACGTATTCACGCTCGGCACGAGCGGCGTCACGCTGCTCGTGAACAGCGGGCACGAGCGCGCCACCCTTCATCGGAGCCGGGTCGGTCAACAGCGCGACCGGCATCTTGAATTGCTGAACGACGTCCGGATCGAGCTCCTGCTCGCCACGCGTGGACGATCCGACGTCGAACTCGTGCGTTTCCACGCGGACCTCGACCTTCGGCGCGCTGCCGGCGCTGCCGTGCCCGCGTACATCCCCGACGCGATCGCGGAACTCCGGCTTGGCGCACATCGCCTCGCGCTCGTGGTGGAGGTCGATTCGGCGACTGAAGGACTCCGCGTGTTCGCACGGAAGGCCGAAACGACCGTCACTCTCTGGCGCGAGGGGCTGCCGTGTTGGGGTGCGGCTCCTGGGACGTGGCGGCCAGCGGTTTTCGTCCCAAGCGGATCGCGCGCCCGGGCGCTCGCCCGCGTGATCGAGGGCGTCGGCGCCGCACCCCTGTGGCTGGTGACCGAGTTCACGGTGTTCAGGGAGCGCGGTGCGCTCGGGCCCGTGTTTGCGACGGCCACGGACGTCGTGAATACGCCGCGCGGCGTCTCGATCCCGTATCAGGGTGCCCTCGCGCCTGCCCTTACCGAGGCGACGACACCATGATGCATCGACTCAGTGCTGTCGGTGACGGGGAAGCGCGTGCCCTTGCGCGTGCCCTTGCGGCACGGGCAGGCCAATTGATCGATTTGCCAAGAAACTCAGCACAATCCGCTCGGGTGCCCTGCCGGCCTTAAGGACGATTGATCGGGTGGGCGCGTCCGAGCGGCGCGAACCCATGCGCCGGAAACGAGCGCTTCAACGACGACACGTTGGCGCTGCCACGTTCGAATCGGAAGGAGGCAAGTTCAGTCCGATCCTCATTCTTCACGTTCATCATTCTATGTCGAAACCTTCGCTCGTCCGTGTAGCACCGTGCAAGTGCGGACAGCATCCCGAGCCGAGCAGACTTGATCTGGGCGGCTTCGGCCTCATCGCGCGTCGTTCGGTGGACCTCAGCGGTGTTCGTCAAGCTCTCCTTCTCCACGGAGAAGGCTCGCTCGCCGAACGCTTGCTCCGTCCAGCAACGGCCGAGGAGGCTCGCGAGATTGGCAAGGAACTCGGTCGCGTTTACGACCGATGGTTCCTCGCTAGTTTCGAGGGGATGGAGGAGAAGGAAGCGCTTGCGTTCGAGTTTCACTGCGGAACGCTGCGCTGGATTTCTCGCTGGTACCTAATGGTCGGCTCACAGGACTTCGGTGTGCAGGTGGAGGAATAGGATAGTGGCCGTGCGCTCGGGCAGCATCAAACGTGTCGAAGGGCGAGCCGGGCGAGGGCGCGGGCTGGACTCCTCTTTTCCGAGCGCATCGAGTGCCGTTGCACGGCCAAGCGAATGCGATCGGCGGGGCAGGTCGTTCCGCGTGTCTCGCCCGGCAAGCCCGCTTTCAAGACGGCGCCGCCAAGATGCGACCTGCGCCACGCACAACAACGACGCGCTCGGGTCTCGAGCGCATCCAGGAGGAAGGGACGGTGTTCATGTTCTGAAGCCAACGGTACGGACCACGGGTAGCGCAGGGACGAGCCGACCCCGGCTCAACCTTTATGCAAAACGAAGGTGCTCAAGCGATACCGAACGAAGTCTGGCCGAAGGAGAGCGACTCCTGGACCTGGCGGCAGATCGTCACCTACGCGCTCGCGGAGCTCGGCGGGACGTCGACGCTCAACACGCTCTACAGCGTCATCGCGTCGCACCCCCGTGCCAGGGCTCGGGCGCACTGGCTGGCGAAGGTACGCCAAACGCTCCAGCAGTCGCGCGAATTCGTGCGCGTTTCGAAGGGATATTGGGAGTACTCGGTGAAGCACTCGGCCGAAGAGATCGAACGATTGAATGCTCTTCGCCGAGAACGTTATCCACGAAAAGTCCGAGCCGAACGCTCGTGATGAACAGGAACTCGTCTCGTCCAAGGATGGGGCGGTCCGCCGGGGTCGGGGAATTTGCCCTTGCGTTATCGGGCGATGGCCGCGCTTGCGCGGCGTCGGCGGCGCCGCTCCATCCGTTTTTCTCTCGGTGTGATGGGGCGATACGTCCCCGCGCGCCGGTTGGTTCTGGTGCCCCGTGGGCACCGAAAGGAGGTCAGGTCGCGGTGCGGGTCGGAATGGATGAAGCGACGGCAGATCGTTCTCGGTTGGTGGCGCGCCCGCGCGGCGCCGCTCCCATCCCGGGCTCCCTGCTCACTCTTCACCCAACGACGTATGACCACCAATCTGCACTATCTGCTTCGGAGATCATCGGAAAATCCGAAAGTTCTGAACTGGGCGCTCCAAGCCCAGGCCAAGCTGAACGAACGGTTGTCGCCCACGCGCGACCGCCTGAACTTCACGCCCGTCTCGCTCGCTCCCGAACGTCCAATGCTCGGGTTTCCCTTCGTGCGGATCGCGCCCGCGCGCATCGGTCCCTACGCGATCCCGGACCCTTTCCAGGACCGCCCTTCCGTAAACGCCCCGAACGCCGTCGCGGTCGGCTCGACCAAGGTTCGAGACTTGTTCTCGGCCCATGTTGTTGCGGCCTTCTTGCGGTCGGTAGCGAAGGCGTTCCCGGATGTGGTGCTGGAACTCCGGGACGAGTCTGGACAGTTCGTGATGCCGCTCGGAGTCATCATCCGTTCCGGAGGAAGGCTCGAGCTGAACGCCGACGTTCTGAACGGAGAGCGAGTCAAGGTGCTCGAAGCGACTGGCGATCCGCAGGCGGCGGCCCCGTTCCTCTGGGCCGAGGCGCAGGCGCTGAACGGGCAGTTTCTCTCGGATACGACGGCGACCGATTGCGAGGAAGTGCCGGAAGTCAGTCAGCTCGATTTGGATCCTGAGGTGTTCGGGCAAGCGAGTGTTGGAGATATCGCGCGCTTCTTCGTGGAACGCGTGATCGCCGACACCGCCCCCGTCGCCAACTGATCCCCGACCTCGAACCGCGACCGACCAGCGGGAGGGGCGGGGCATCGCGAGCCCGGGATGAAGCGCCCGCGCGGGCAACGCCCTTCCAAAGGAGACCGTCCCCGCCAACGCTCATTGGTTCGCGCTTGCCCCGCCCCGAACGCCTACCGCCCCAAAGGAACAACATGGAACCCGAGTCAGAATCTGCACACAACGAGACTGCTGTGCCGACGAGATCTCCTTCGAGTGCGCGCGATCGAAGCCCGTGGGCGCCGCGCGTGCGGTGGCTGCGACTGCCGGACGCGGCCGTGCACCTCGGCACAACACCGCCCGCGCTCCGGAAGTACGTGGAGCGCGCGGAGCGCGACGAGCTCGGGCGCGTGCGCCTGCAAGGTGACTGCGTCGCGGAAAAACGCGGCCGTCTCTGGTATGTCGGGTTCCGTGGTTGACGCTTGGGCACCGTGGTGTCCACGCGTTCCATCGCGTGCTACGGTTCCGTCGTCGCGCGGATCGGCTGCTCAAGAGGTAGCCCATGAGCAAGCAAGATCCGCTGAAGCGCGTCGTGCGCAACGGCAAGCCCGTACTGGTCATTGATTTTTCGTACGTAGACAAGAACGGCCGGCGTCGCCGGTATCGGCGGGAAGCGTCCGTGCAAACGCGGACCGCGGCGCGCGCCGAGGCCGAGCGCCTGATGGACCGTGCCGCGCGGACGGGCACGACGGCGGAAACGAGTGCGGTGCCGAGCTTCGCGTCGTTCGTCGAGACCGTGTTCCGACCGATCTGCATGCCGCAGTACCGGCCGGCGACGAACCGCCGCTACGAGGACCTTTTCCGCCAAGGTGTCATGGCGCAGTTTGGAGGGAAGCGCCTCGATGACATCGATTTCTTGGCGCTGCAGACGCACGCGTCGAAACTCTTGAACCGCGGCGTGCAGCCGCGGGGCGCCTGCAACCTCGTGCGGTCGGTGCTTCGTGCCGCCGTGCGGATGCGGGTCTTGCCCGCGATGCCAGAGCTCCCGACCTTTCCGCCGTCGGAGAAGCTCCTGGATGCCCCAAGCCGCGAGTACGTCGCGGCGCTCGTGAACGCGGCGGAAGACTGGGTGAAGGTCGCGGCGGCGCTCACGGCCTACGCCGGGCTCAGGCAAGGCGAGGTCCGGGCTCTCGCGGTCGGTGACGTGCGCTTTGACACGAACGAGATCTTCGTGCGTCGCGCCTTCAGCGAAGGCGCGATCTTGAAGCCCAAGGGACGGCGCGGCCGCGAACGCGAGCGCGTCGTTCCCATGATCCCGGAACTCGCCGAGGTGGTGAGGCAGGCGGTGGCTGACAAGCTGCCGACGGCGTTCGTGCTCACGAACCGCGCGGGCAAGGTGCCCAACCGGCAGCAGGTGCTCACGGGCATCAAGGCGGCGCAGAAAAGGGCCGCGCTCGAGTCTCGGAGCCACCATGCCCTGCGGCACTACTTCGGCACGGGACTCCTGCATGCGGGCGTCAGCGTCGAAACGGTGCGCGTGCTCCTCGGACACACGAACTTGTCGACGACCGCCCGCTACGTGCACGCGGTCTTCGACGGCTCGACGAGCGCCGCGATGAGCCGGCTGGCTGGCAATAGCGTGGTAACGAATGATCGGCCGCTCACGTAAGCGCGCGTTTTCATTCAATAGTTTCGTTGTTTTTGTCGGGGTGAGAGGATTTGAACCTCCAACAGCCGGCACCCAAAGCCGGCCCTCTACCAGGTTGAGGTACACCCCGAGGGGGAGCGGGCTTATAGCACGCGAAGTGCTCGGTTTCAGTCGGGAATGGGCTCGAGCACGACGTCGAGGGCGATCGGCTCGCGGTCCGCGGTGACGAGGCGATCCCAGGGGAAGTATCCGGCCTTCTGGACGGTGATGCGGTGCTCCCCGACCGGCAGGCGGACGCCGTAGGCCGCGACGTAGCTCAGGGGGCCGATGAACTCTTCGTCGATCCAGACGCCCGCGTCGCGCGGGGTGCGCTGGTCGCGGTTCACCTTGAGGGAGACTGCGGCGCGGACGTTCGGGCCACAGGCGGCGAGGCCGAGGGCGAGCGCGGCGAGCGCGGCGAGCGGGAGCAGGCGACGGGGGAGCGTCATTCCCATTCGATGGTGGCGGGGGGCTTGGAGCTCACGTCGTAGGCGACACGGTTGATGCCGCGGACTTCGTTGGTGATGCGGGCGCTGGCCTTGGCCAACACTTCGTGCGGGATCCGCGACCAGTCGGCGGTCATGCCGTCGGTGGAGGAGACGGCGCGGAGGACGCAGGTCTCTTCGTAGGTGCGGTCGTCGCCCATGACGCCGACGCTGCGCACGGGGAGGAGCACGGCAAAGGCTTGCCAGATGCTGTCGTAGAGCCCCGCGGCGCGGATCTCTTCGATGAAGATGGCGTCGGCCTTGCGGAGGACGTCGAGGCGCTCTTGGGTGAGGTCTCCGAGGCAGCGGACGGCGAGGCCAGGGCCGGGGAATGGGTGGCGCTGGAGCACGTCGCTCGGCATGCCGAGGGCGTCGCCGACGCGGCGAACCTCGTCCTTGAAGAGCTCGCGCAGGGGCTCGATGAGCTTGAGCTTCATGCGCTCGGGCAGGCCACCGACGTTGTGGTGGCTCTTGATCACGGCGCTCGGGCCGCGCACGCTGACGCTCTCGATCACGTCGGGGTAGAGCGTGCCCTGGACGAGGTACTTGGCGTTTTCGACGCGGGCGGCGTGCGCTTCGAAGACCTCGATGAAGACGCGTCCGATGATCTTTCGCTTCTTCTCGGGATCGGTGATGCCCGCGAGCTCGCTCATGAACTCTTGCTTGGCGTCCACCGGGACGAGGTTCAGGTGGAAGCTCTGGCGCATGGTGCGGACGACGTCTTCGAACTCGCCGGCGCGGAGCAGGCCGTTGTCGACGAAGATGCAGACCAGCCGATCGCCGAGCGCCTTGTGGCAGAGCACGGCCGCGACGGAGGAGTCGACGCCCCCGCTGAGGCCGCAGATCACGCGCTCGTCGGGGCCAACGGCTGCAGCAATGCGGGCGACGGCGTCTTCGATGAACGAGCCGGGGGTCCAGTTGGGCTCGAGACCCGAAACGCCGAACAAGAAGGCGCGGAGTAGCTCGATGCCGCGCGGGGTGTGCGCGACCTCAGGGTGGAACTGGATGCCGAAGATGCGGCGGTCGGGGTCGGCGATGGCCGCGAGCGGCGCGTTGTCGCTCTGGCCGATGACGCGGAAGCCTTTGGGCGGCTGGGTGAGGCGGTCGCCATGGCTCATCCAGACGTTGAGCTCTTCACCCTTCTGGAAGGGGGCGAAGATGCCGACGGGTTCGTGGACGGTGAGGCGCGCGGGCCCGTACTCACGCTCGTCGCTGCGCTCGACCTTGCCGCCGAGCTGCTGGGCCATGATCTGCTCGCCGTAACACAGGCCGAGCACGGGGACGCCGAGCTCGAACAGACCCGGATCGCTCTGGGGCGCGCCCTCGGCGTAGACGCTCTGCGGGCCGCCGCTCAGGATGATGGCGCGGGGAGCCAGCGCTTGGATCTGCGCGAGCGGGAGCGTGCAGGGATGGATCTCGGAGTAGACGTGGCACTCGCGGACGCGGCGCGCGATGAGCTGCGTGTACTGGGAGCCGTAGTCGAGGATTAAAACGCCGTCGCGGACCGTCATTTCGAGAAGGCCGGGCTATCACGGAGCCGGCCGGCGTTCTAGGAGACAAGCCTATCGGGAGGCTTTGACCTGGACGATCCACTGGGAAGCCCCGCGCAGGGAGGCCTGGATCATCCGCAGTGTTCCGAGATCCAGCGGGGCTGTGCGAGCTCCCCGCCACAGGTCCACCACCCGCCTTCGTGGGTCCAGCCGGCCGAGCGCGTCGGCCCGGTCGAGCTCCTGTTCCGCATACTTGAGCTCCGCGGAGGTGACACCGCCCTGCGCCAGGCGCTCCAGCAGCGAGCGGACGCGGGCGACGGCGTCGGGGACGTCCTGGGGTAGGGCGCGGATCTCGATCACGAGCGCGGGGCGGCGGGCGCCGCCGAGGGCGTGGGCGCGGGCCGTGGCGCGCAACCGGCTCCCATTGAGCGCCTGCTCGAGCAGCCCGTTCTTGCGATTCAGCAGGAACGCGGTGAGCTCGAGGGCGCGAGCGGCGCGAGGAGTGGCTTCGTCGAGGACCGCTCCGATATAGGCGCCTTCGCGAGAGTCCGCCTCCGGAGCTCCGAGCTCGAGCAGGCCGCGGCGCGACGCAGCCACCCCGGTGGGTGAACAGGCTCGCAGCTCGGCGCGCAGCGGGAGCAGCCAAGCTTCGAGCTCGGCCTCGGCCGCGGCGACCTGGTGCTCGTTGACGTTGGCGAGCATGGACAGACGGAGCGGCGCTTGCGCGAGCGCGCGGCGGACACGCTCGAGGGTGTCGCTCGTGAGCGAGGTCACGGTGGACCAGGTGCCGCGCGGCTCGAGCAGCGACGGGTGTTCCGGCGACAGGCCCTCGAGCGCACGGGTCCACGCCGGAAACTCCTGGCCGCCGAGCTCCGTCTGCAGGGTGTCGCGCGCGACCGCGACGTGTGGGCCTTCCAGGCGCTCGACGAAGGCGCGGCCGAGGATGCCGGCGACGCGGCGCGCGTGGAGCTCGGGGGTCTCGCGCGGATCCGAGCGGGCCGAATGCGCGAGCAGGCCGACGCCGTCGGCGCTGACCCAGGGCTCGAGCTTCACGCCGCTGTGGCTCGCGGCCTCGCTGACCGCGCGCAGCGCGAGGGAAAGAGAGCCCGCGTCGGCGGCGGATTCGAGCAGGGTGCCGCAAGGCGAAGCGAGCAGCATCCAGAGCTCGCCCTGTCCGGACTCGACACGCTGGATCAGCTCGATGCTGCGCTTTTCGGTGCGGGCACGCGCGGCAGCCACCGCTCGCGTGATCTCGGGAGCGGCGATCGTGTCGGTTGCGTCCGCGACGTAAGCGACGGCGAGGCGCTCCGGGCCCGCTCGGTCCCGCCC
>JALYWZ010000012.1 GCA_030852505.1 Myxococcota bacterium
ACTCTTGCCTCCACTGCCAACGGCACCTCCCTTACCGGAGCCGCCGGTTCCGGAGGGAGAACCGCCAGTCGGAGTGGGCGCGCCATTCCCGCCGTTTGCAGAGCCGCCGGAGCCGAGCTTCCCGCCGCTCGGTACGTTCACGCTCCCCCCCGTCGTGACCGCTCCGCCGGTCGCCGGAACCCCGCCAGTTGCAACCGCGCCGCCGGTTGCGGTCGGCGATCCGCCACCTCCGGACGATTCGTCGCTGCTGCACGCGCACAGAGCCAGCGCGGCTAGCCCTAGCAGTGCCGCGGAACCCTCGAGCTTGCGTTGATGATGCATCGGTGCCACCGGCCATGCGCCGGGCCCCACGGATCGATCAGCAATTATTCAGCAAGGTCGATTCTGCCAAAACATTCCGGCGAGGGTTACAAACTGCAATCCGAGTTCACTGCGCGATGCAGTTGTCCTGCATGACCCCCCAGATCGCGTCCGCGATGGCGCGCGCACCGGCTTCGCTGGCCTGAATACGGCTGTCGGCGGCCGTGTAGGCCTCCTCGTTCCCGTTCCAGATTGGCTGCAGGTCGATGAAGTGACAGGGGACGACGCTCGCCTCGCACAGGCGCGTCAGGCCCGGTCGCAACTTCGCGACGCCCGGGATCGTCGGTAACTCTGGCTGCAAGAAGTACACGATGTGCTCGACGGTGCCGTCGCTCGCGACCTTGTCCAAGAATTGCTCGAAGGCGTCGACCACCTCGGCAACGGACGCGTCACTGCCCATCTCCCAGATCGTGTCCCAGGTACCCCCGTCCATGATCAACACCTTGACCTTGATCGGACCTGACTGTCGCCGTTCATACTGCTGACGAATTTCTGCGATGCCCTTGCCGGCTACCGCTTCTGTCCAATAGTTCTCGTTCGCGCCGAGCGCTCCCGCATCGCGGGCGTGCTCGGCCACACGCGTGAGCTGTGTGCCGGGGATGGTGATCCAGGAGTCGCCGATCCAGAGCACTTCCTCGCCGCGCGTCTGGCCCTGTTCGCAGGCGGGTTCGGGCGAACCGCCGGTCGCACTCACCGCGCCTCCGGTCGAACCTCCCGTGGCGGTGTCGCCGCCGGTCGCCCTTCCGCCGGTGTTGCCGCCCTGTCCCGCTAAGCCCCCTGTGATAACGTCCTCGGCCGCGGTTCCGTCGCCGAGCCGGAGCCGCTCACCACCGCAACCGGTCCCGTCCGACAACGCGACTCCGAACAGCAGGATGTGCAGCCAGGTCCAGGGCGACCTCATCGCGCGATGATACTTCCGTCTTGAAAACGCACGCCAGCTCATTGCTCGGCGCCCTCGTCTTGGTATCGCAGCCTCCCGCGGCGGGCGCCCAAAGCGAAGTGGCGCCCTCGGTTCGCCTCGAGGTCCGAGCAGCGGCGGGGTGCACCTCGAGAGCCGACCTCGTGGCGAGAATTCTGCGGCGTTCTCCGCGCATCCAATTCGTGAACGACGCCTCGGCAGCGCATGTCGAGGCGGATTTTTCCGAGCAGATCACCGGCAGCGTCGTGGCGAACCTGCTGTTGGTGAAGCCA
This sequence comes from Myxococcota bacterium, assembly GCA_030852505.1. Lineage (GTDB taxonomy): Bacteria > Myxococcota_A > Polyangia > Polyangiales > Polyangiaceae > PMG-095. The sequence continues at coordinate 1,552 of JALYWZ010000012.1, forward strand.
GGGGCCAAACCCTCGCCGCGCCGGATCGTGGCCCGTTCGTGCGCGCAAGCCTCGGATGCCGCCGCCCTGATCATCGCGGTGAGCTTCGATCCCGAGGCGCTCACGGAGGATCGGACGAGCATCGAGCCGGAGCAACCCGCGGCGACCTCTTCCGAACCGACGCGAAGCGCCGATACCGAGAGGCACCCCCAATCGAAGCCGGAAGTATCCCAAAGTCGACCACCACCCGAAGCCCCGGGCGTGGAGGCGCAGGCGGCGCCGCTCTCCGGACAGCGCTGGACGGCTCCGCTGCGCTACCGGTTCGGCGTTCACGTCGCGGCTCAAGCAGTGTTCGGCCCGGCACCCGGCGTGTTGCCGGGAGTCGGGGTGTACGCGCTCTTCGGGATCGAGCGCGACTCCGTGTGGTCTCCGGCTTTCGTGCTTGGCGGGATGCACGCCGGACGAGCCGGGTTCGAGGAAAAAGGCGGCAACGCGGCCTTCACGCTCGATGCGGCCGCCCTCGACATCTGCCTGCTCCGCTTCGGAGGTGACGCATTCCAGCTTCGCGCTTGTGGCTCCGGATTGCTCGGGCGGCTCTCCGTCGAGGGCACTGACACCACCAACCCTGCCGGCCTCCTGAATCGCCCCTTCGCGATGGCCGGGGGCGCGGCAATCGGGAGCGTGGAGCTCGGCAGGAGCCTGGAGCTCATCGGTCGCCTCGCTGCCGGGAGTACCTTGGTGCGCGACTCCTTCGAGTTCACGCCGACGATATTTCATACCGCGGGTCCCCTCACCGTGTTCGCCAGCGTCGGGGTCGGCATTCACTCACCCTAGCGTGCTCCCCGCGGGGTTACGGCTCCCTCGGCAACCCCGCTAGCCTCGCCACGCGATCGGCAATCGGAGTGCCCCGGTGCTGGATCACGAATCGTTCGGCAGCGCTACGCGCCTCGGTGGTTCGCCCTAGTTTGGTGAGCGCTTCGATCTTGAGCGCAGTGGCTTCCGGACCGAAGCTCCCAGTCGGATACTTGCTCTGGTACTGACGCACTAGCCGGAGCGCTCGGTTTGCGGAACCCGAAGAAACCGCGGTCCGCGCCGCGTCTATCAACGCGATCTGCTCGGCGATGTCCGCCTTCGGCGATCGAACCCGCTGCTCCGTGGGCGATGCATCCACTGCCTTACCCGAATCCTCGACGCTGGAAGGAGCGGGGAGCACGGGTGCCGCCAAAGGCGGAGTCTGCAGGGCCGCCGTCTGTGGCGCGGTCACCGGATTCATCGCGCGCGGCGGCACGAGCTCCTCCGAATCGGGTCGAGTCGCGAACACCGCGCCGGTGACCGCAGCCACGACGATCGCGCCCGAGAGCCACGGCACTAGCGTGCTCGTTCCAGTCGCCGTTCCCGCCGAGGTGAGACCTGGATCGGGCAGCGGTCCTTCGCCAGCGCGTGGCGACGGCGCGAGGGCCACCGGGGTGGCGACGCCGAGACTGCGCGCCATCCGCTCGAGCATCTCATTCGAAGGCTCTTCGCGAGCGGCAGCATCCAGGAGCCGGCGCTCGAGCTCGAGCGCGCCGGTCGTGCGCAGCGGTTCGGGAAGCTTCGTGATCGAGCCGCTCATCGCCCGCCCTCCCGTTGCAGCCGCCGGTCCAGACGAATCACTGCGGCTCGGAACTGCTCTCGCGCTCTGCGCAACCGAGAAGCGACGCTGCCAAGTGGGATTTCGAGCAGGGCGGCGATTTCCGGCGAAGACAAGCCTTCGATTTCGTAGAGCACGAACACCTCGGCTAGCTCCGGATTTAGCTTCGACAGCGCCAGGTCGCAAAGCTGCACGTCACTGCGCTCGTCGGCTGCGTGGTGGGCATGGCGTTCGACCTCCCCGTCCAGCTGCCAGCGCACGGTCTTGCGCCGCAGCGTGTGGGCAGTTCGGAGCGCCGTTCCGACCAGAAATGCCCGCTCACTGTCTGGTTGGATGTCGGCGAGGCGTTCGGAGGCAATCAAGAAGGTTTCCTGGGTGGCGTCGGCGGCGGCATCGGGCGCTAGTCCGCGGCGGCGCAGAATGCGCCACACGGTAGCGTAGTGAGCGGCAAACATCCGTTCCAGCCGGGCGCGGTCTGCGTCCGAGTCGGGGGACGGACCCTCACGGCGCGCCATCGTCAGCTTCTCACTCATTCGCCTTGCCCGACAGCATCCGCCGGTCCGGATATGCGAGGTCCTGCTGACTTCGATCAAAGAAACTGACGGCCACACCGAAATGAACGGCCGGGTACGCCCCCGGAAGAGTGTCCCGGACCGAGGCAGGTGACTTTCAGTGTGAGCACCTATCGAACGGGTGAGCGGACCTACACCGCGAGCAGCCGGCGCAGGAGCTCTCGATCCTGCATCAACTGTGCGCTCGGCGCCCGATGGGCGATCCGCCCGCGCTCGAGCACGATGGCCGTGCGAGTGAGCGAAAGGGCGAGCCGGGCATGCTGCTCGACCAGGATCAGCGCGAGCCCCTCGGAGACCAGCGTCTCCACGATGCGACCGAGCTCCTGAACGACGATGGGGGCAAGCCCCTCCGTTGGCTCGTCGAGCAAGAGCAGGCTCGGGTTCAGGATCAGCGCACGCGCGATGGCGAGCATCTGCTGCTCCCCACCGGAAAGGCGGTTTCCCAAGTTCCGCCGGCGCTTCTCGAGCGCTGGGAATAGCCCGAATAAACGCTCTGCTGTCCAGAGCCCGGGGCGAGAGACCGCGGTGAGGTGCTCTTCCACCGTCAGCGAAGGGAACATGCCGCGCTCCTGGGGTACCCACCCGAGGCCCGCTGCCGCGCGCGCGTGCACCGGGAGCGCCGCCAGCGATCTGCCCCCGAAGCGGATGGTGCCTCGATGCAGCGTGGTGAGCCCGATGAGTGTCCTCAGCAAGGTGGACTTCCCCACGCCGTTTCGGCCCAGAACGGCCAGGCTTCCGCCGACCTCGAGCGAGAACGACGCGCCTTCCAGCACGACCGCTTCGCCGTAGCCCGCGGTCACGTCTTCGAGCTCGAGCAGCTCAGCCATCGCCGGCCTCACCGAGGTATACCTCGCGGACGCGCGGATCCACGGCGATTTCCGCGGGCGTGCCTTCGGCGAGCACGGCGCCGGCCGCGAGCACCGTGATGCGCTCGGCGAAACGAAACACGAGGTCCATATCGTGTTCGATGAACAAGATCGTCACGTCGGGCGGCAATGCCGCGATGACACCGAACAGCTCCGCGCTTGCTTCCGAAGGAATGCCCGCGGCCGGTTCGTCGAGCAACAAGATCGAAGGGCGCGTGGCGAGCGCCAGCGCAATCTCGAGCAGGCGCTGCTTACCGTATGGCAACTTCCGAGTAAGCTCGTCTGCTTCGCGACCGAGCGACAGTGTCTGGAGGAGCTCGCGAGCTTCTTCGACCTCTCCGCGATGCTCCGACACGGCCCGGCGCCAATTGCGGCATTGTCCCTTTCGTTCGCAGATCGCGAGCACGACGGACTCGAGCACCGTCAGGCCCGGGAACAGCGTGTTGATCTGGAACGTCCGTGTCATCCCCCGCTTCACGCGTTCGCTCTGCCGGAGGTGCGTGACGGGCTGCTCGCCCACGAACACCTCGCCGCTGCTGGGTGGGATCGCCCCCGTGAGCAGGTTGATGAAAGTGGTCTTTCCCGCGCCATTCGGCCCGATCAGGGCGTGTCTCGCCCCGCGCGGTAGCGTCAAATCGATGGCGTTATTGGCCACGAAGCCGCCAAAACGCTTCGTGAGCGCCCGAGCCCGGAGCGCGCTCGTCACGGCACCTTTCTCCCGAGTCGAGCCCGCGCCACCTCGATGCCGCCCAGGATCCCGCCACGAGCAAACAGCACGATCAGCACGAGCAAGAGTCCCATCCAAAACTGCCAGTACACGCGGCTGATGGAAGACAGTACGTCTTGCGCGGCCATGAAGACGACGGCACCGACGACCGCTCCGTACAATCGCCCGGTTCCGCCGAGCACGAGCATGATCAAGAGCTCCGCAGAGCGCGGGAACCCGAGCACGTCGATGCCGACGAACTGCGTGGTCTGTGTGAGTAGCGCTCCCGCGAGTCCGGCGATCCCCGCCGCGAGGGTAAAGGCGGCGATCTGCAGGCGTCTGACGGAGGCACCAATGGCCGGCATCCTCCTCGCGCCCTCCCGCAGCCCGCGCAAGGCCAGGCCGAACGGCGAACGGACCAGGCGCCGCAGCCCGACGAACACCAGGAAAAGCGCAGAAAAGCTGTAGACGTACGCCGTCGTGCCGTCCATGCCGAAGTCGAACAGACCGAGCAGCTTCCAGGTCCTCACGCCGTCGAGCCCGTCCACGCCGCCGGTCACGGATGCGGCTTTGTTCGCGGCCTCGTAGAGCGTCAGGCCGAGCCCTAGGGTCACCATCAGCCGCGCCAGATCCTGGCCGCGTACCACCAAAAAGCTCGTCGCGAACCCGATCACCGCCGACACGACTCCGGAAAAGACCAGCCCGCTCAATGGTTCTCCCCAACCGTGCGCGGAGAGCAACCCGGCTGTGTAGGCGCCGGCTCCGAAGAAAGCGGCGTGTCCGAGCGAGACGATCCCCGCGTAGCCGAGGATCAAGTCGAGCGACAGGGCGAACAGCGCCGTGATCGCGATCTGGCTACCGAGAACCCGATAGCCGGGCAGCAAGAAGAAGAGCGCGACGGGCACGAGCCAAAACGCGACCTCGCTACGGCGCCAAACGGGACTGGGTAGCTCGCTCACGCGCTCTTACCGTAGAGACCCGCCGGAAAGGCGATCAACAGGCCCACCATCAATAGGTAGATCACGAACGCTCCGACCTCGGGCACGTAGTACTTGCCCGCCACGTCGAACACGCCGAGCACCAGCGCCGCCGTGAGCGGCCCTTGAATCGTGCCGGCACCGCCGACGGTCACGACGAGCAAGAAATAAACCAGGAACTTCAGAGGAAACATCGGATCTAGCCCCAGCACGTCGATGCCCAGACCGCCGCCCAGCCCCGCGAGCCCGGAGCCGAGGGCAAACGTCACCGCGAAGATCCGACTCACGTGAACGCCGACCCCCGCAGCGACGTCCTGGTTGTCAACGGCCGCGCGGACCTGCGCTCCGAAGCGCGTGTGCTGCACGAGATAAACGAGACCGGTGGTGAGCCCAACGACCACCGCTATCAAGAAGACTCGGTAGACGCCGAGGTCGACGCCGAAGAGCCGCCACTGCCCCTGCAGCGACTCGGGCAAGCGCACCGGCTGCTGCCCCGAATCGAATAAGTACGTCGCTCCCGAGACTGCCATGAAGGTCAGGCCGATGCTGAACAAGACCTGATCGAGGTGGCTGGCCTTGTACAGCCTCCGGTACAACGCCCGTTCCAGGACAGCTCCCACGGCCGCGCTCGTCAAGAACGCCAGCGGAAGGGTGGCTAGAAACGGCAGACCGAGCTCGGACATCCCCAACACGCAAGCGTATCCGCCGAACATCGCGAACGCGCCGTGGGCCAGGTTGACGAAGTTCATCAGGCCCATCGTGATCGACAGGCCGACGCTGATCAGGAACAACAGGCTGCCATACGACAGCCCGTCGAAGACGACTCCGATGAAACTCGTCACGCCGCTGTCCGGCTCACTTGCCCGGGTCTTTTACGTCCGGGATCTGTTCGAGCTCGACGTTGAAGAGCTCTTCCCCCACCTTCTGCACGCGCCGTACGTACACCGTCTGCACGATGTCGCGCGTTGCGGGGTCGATCTGGATCTTTCCTCGAGGGCTCTTCAGAGTCATTCCCTTGAGAAGCTCCATGGCCTTGTTGCCGTCGAGCTTACCGTCGAGCTTCTTCACGACCTCCGCGATCGCCGCCATGCCGTCGTAGCCGCCGACTGCCATGAAGTTCGGGCGCTTTCCGCCGCTGAGCTCCTGATACGCCTTCACGAACGCCGTGTTCTCCGGAGAGTCGTGCGCTGCGGAGTAATGATGGGTCGTCGTGATGCCGAGCGTGGGCTCCCCCATCGCGCCGAGCACATCGTCGTCGGTCAGATCGCCGGTCGCGATCAGCTTGATGCCCGCCTTGGCGAGGCCTCGCTCGTTGAACGCCTTCATGAACCCGATGCCCTGTTCGCCCGCCGGGAGGAAGATGAACACGGCCTCCGGCTTGGCATCCTTGATGCGCTGGATGAACGGTGCGAACTCAGGGTTCTTGAGCGGCACGCGCACCGAGTCGACGACCTGTCCGCCCGCGGCGCCGAAGGCCTTCTTGAACGCTCCCTCTGCGTCGATGCCTGGCGCGTAGTCCGCTACCAGAGTGTATGCCTTCTTGATCCCGTTCTTCGTCGCCCAGCCCGCGAGCGGCGCGGTCACCTGGGCCAGCGTCATCGAGAAACGCGCGATGTACGGCGACTTCGTGGTGATGGCGGAGGACGCCGCGTTCATCACGATCATCGGCTTCTTCGCCTCGGTGGCGATCGGTGCGACCGCCATGGCGTTCGGAGTCAAGCCGAAGCCGGCTAAAAAATCGACCTGGTCGCGGGTGACCAACTCTTGCGCGAGGCGCTTGGCCACCTCGGGCGCCGGGCCCGTGGTGTCGCGCTGAATGAGCTCGATCTTCCGGCCGGCGAACGTGTCACCGTTCAGCTTGAGGTACGTACGCATGCCGGTCTCGATGTTCTTGCCGTAGTCCGCGAACGGCCCGGAGAACTCGGCGATCACACCGACCTTGACGGGTCCGACCGGCGCCCCGCTCGGGACCGCGCCCGGCGAGGGCTCGGCCTTCTTCTCGTCGCAACCGGTGATCCCGCCGAAAAGCGTGATCAAGACCCCGGAGACCAGCGCGGCACGAAATGCGTTGAAAAGCTTCATCGTTTCCTCTCCTCGTTCGCCCAGTGCATGGGCATTCCGACGTAGTTTTCGGCCAGTGAAGCGGACGCTGCGCGCGACCGTACGACGTACTCCAGTTGTGCGCGCTGCATCCGGGTTTGAAAGGAGTCGTCGCTGGGAAAGCGGTGCAGCATGGACGTCATCCACCAGGAGAAGTGCTCCGCCCGCCAGACCCGTTTCAGGCAGCGCCGCGAATACGCATCGAGTTGCGCGGTATCTCCGCTGTCGAAGTAGGCCGTGAGCGCCCAGGCCAGCACGCGCACGTCGGCCATCGCCAGATTCATGCCCTTCGCGCCGGTCGGCGGCACGATGTGGGCCGCGTCGCCTGCCAGGAACAGGCGACCGTACTGCATGGGCTCGACCACCGAGCTGCGCATGCCGGTAATGACCTTTTCCACTATCGGGCCTTGATTCGGGCGCCAGCCGTCGTCGGTTTCGAGCCGCGTGCAGAGCTCGGACCAGATCGCGGAGTCGGACCAGTCCTCGATGCGCTCGTCGGGCGCGACCTGAAGGTACAGGCGCGTCAGCCTCGGCGAGCGCATGCTGAACAGCGCGAAGCCGCGCTCGTGGCTGGCGTAGATCAGCTCGTCGTGCGACGGGGCGGCCTCGGCCAGGATACCGAGCCAGGCGAAGGGGTAGGTCCGCTCGAACACGGTCAGCACGCCGTCCGGGATCGCACTCCGACAAACGCCATGGGAGCCGTCGCAACCCACCACGAAATCGCACTCGAGCTCGCACGGATCACCATCGCTCGTGAAGCGGATGCGCGGGTTCGGCGTGTCGATGCCGTGGAGGCTCAGCTGCTCGACCGAGAAGCGGAGCTGCCCGCCCGCCGCGAGCCGTTCGCGCACGAGATCTTTGACTACCTCTTGCTGGCCGTAGACGGTGACCCCGCGGCCGCCGGTCAGCTCGCCGAAGTCGATACGATGGCTGCCGCCGCCGAAGCGCAGGTGTATCCCGTGGTGGGTCATGCCTTCACGTCGCATGCGCTCGCCGAGCCCGCTCTGGTTGAGGAGGTCGACCGTGGCTTGTTCGAGCACCCCCGCGCGCACGCGACGTTCGATGTAATCGCGCGTCTGGCGTTCGAGGACGACCGATTCGATGCCTGCGAGGTGCAACAGGTGCGAGAGCATCAAGCCGGCGGGGCCCGCGCCGACGATTCCGACTCGCGTCTTCATCGCTCCTCGTCGCCGAAGATCCGAGCCGCCAGGTGAAAGGCCGAGTTGGCTGCGGGCACGCCGCAATAGATCGCCGTCTGCAGCAGGACCTCCTTGACCTCGTCGCGCGTCACGCCGTTGTTCGCGGCCGCGCGCAGGTGCAGGGCCAGCTCCTCTTCACGCCCCAGGGCGACCATCATCGCGATGCACAGCAGGCTGCGAGTGCGGCGCTCGAGCCCGGGCCTCGACCAGACTTCGCCCCACGCGTAGCGCGTGATCAGGTCTAGGAACTCGCCGTTGAACTCGCTGCGTCCGGCCACGCTGCGGTCGACGTGGACGTCGCCGAGCACGCTGCGCCGTAGCTTCATGCCTTCGCTGAGGCGTTCCTGTTCGTCCATTCGGGGCTCTCCTCGGTCGTCAAGAAATCGAGCAAACTTGCCGTGAACCGCGGCCCGGCCTCGACGTTCGACAGGTGCGCGGCGTCGAGCTCGAGAAGCCGAGCACCGAAAATGCGCTCTGCCAGCCAGCGGCTCTCGGAGGGCGGCGTCGCCGCATCGTATCGTCCAGCTACGATCAGCGTCGGCACCCGGATCTCGAGCACATCGGCGCGTTGATCCATGTCGCGAATCGCGGCGCAAGCCGCCGCGTAACCATCGGCGTCGTTGGCGAGGAGCATCTGACGGGCGCGTTCGACTTCGGCCGGGTTGCGATCGCGAAACCCCGAGCTGAACCAGCGCTCGATCACGGCCGTGACGATCGCCGCCATCCCTCTCTGCCTCACCGCCTCGATCCTCGAGTTCCAGATCTCTGCCGGGCCGAGCTTTGGCGCGGTGTTGCAGAGCACGAGCTTGTCGAGGCGCGATGGCGCGTGAGCGCCGAGCCACAGGCCGATCATGCCCCCTAGTGACAGCCCGCAGAAGTGGACGCGCTCGAGCCTGAGCTCGCCCAGCAGCTCGAGAACGTCGCCCCCGAGCGCGCCGATGTCGAACGGTTCAGGCGACAGCGGAGAGGCGCCGTGCCCGCGCAGGTCGTAGCGCAGCACCCGAAAGCGAGACGACAGCGCGGGCACTTGCGAGTCCCACATCGCAGCGGTCGAGCCGAGCGAGTTCGACAGCAAGAGTACTGGCGCGCCGTCCGGTCCGTCGATCCGATAGCTCGGCAGCACCATCAGCGACTCCGCCCGTGAGCAGCGAGCACGCGAGATACCCACTCGTCGGCGAGCCCGAAATAGGCCGACGGATCGCAGAGCCGGTCGAGCTCTTCCGCCGACAGGTGCTCCAACACCAGCGCGTTGTCGGCCAGCACCTCGCGGAGCGAGCGCCCCTGTCCCAGCGCATCGTGGCAGGCCCGCTCCGCGAGCTGGTAAGCCGCGCCCCGATCCATGCGGCGCGACAGCGCCAGCGCCACTGGCTCGGCCATGACGACGCCTCGTGTGGCCTCGATATTATGCTGCATGCGCGCGACATCGACCGTCAGCCCCTCGATTGCCCGCACCGCGTGGTACAGCGCTCCCGAGGTCAGGAGGCAGATTTCGGGCAGCACCACCCACTCTGCCTGCCATCCCCCGAGCCCGCGTTCGTGCTCCTGGGGCATTGCCGACAGTAACGTCGCGCACAGCGCCGGCACTCGCGTCGCGGCGGCAAGCATGGCGGCCGCGGCGATTGGATTTCGCTTGTGAGGCATGGTCGACGAGCCACCGCGCCCCGGCGCGCTGGGCTCGAATGCCTCTCCCACCTCCGCCTGGGAGAGCAGCGACAGATCCCGCCCGATCTTACCCAGCGTACCCGTCAGGAGCGCGAGCACGGTTCCCACCTCGGCGACGCGGTCGCGATGCGCGTGCCAGGGCATGTCCGGGACCGCGAGCTTCAACTCACGGGCGAGCTCGTCCGCAACGGCCAGGCCGTGCACACCGAGCGACGCCAGCGTGCCCACTGCCCCTCCGAACTGAGTCACGAAGATCCTTGGGGCCATCTCGCGGAGCCTCGCCCGGTGGCGCTCGACCGCGCTCAGCCAGCCCGCCGCCTTGAGCCCGAAGGTCACCGGCGGCGCGGGCTGCAGCCAGGTCCGCCCCAGGAGCGGCGTCTTTCGGTGCGCGTGCGCCAGCGCAGCGAGCGCCCTGGCCAATCGAGCGAGATCCGACTCCAACAGATCGATGGCGCGGCGCAGCTGAAGCACGAGTCCCGTGTCGATTGCGTCCTGGCTCGTGGCACCGAAGTGCACCAAGCGCGCCGCGCTCGGATCACGAGCCGCGACGAGCTCCGTCAGCGCCCGGATCATGGGAATCGCAGAATTTCCGGACAGTGCAGCGCCACGCGACAGGGCGCTCAGGTCGAACAGATCCGCCCGGCACTGAGCCCCGATGACGTCCGCGGTCTCAGCGGAGAACAATCCGGCCCTAGCCTGGGCGTGGGCAAGGGCCGACTCGAAATCGAGCATTCCTTGGAGGCCCCCCCGACCGCAGAACACTTCCTGCATCGCTTCCGACGCGAAAATGCTGTCCAAGAGTGCTCGCGTGCGATGGGCCATGACTCTAGAAGTCGAAGATCACCGTCTCGTCTTCGCCTTGAAGGACGACATTCCACTCGAAGGCGTCAGCACCGGCGTGAACGGGCTGCGCGAACAACGTTGCTCTGCGCTCCTCGGGCACGCAACGCAGCACGGCGTCTTGGTCGTTGCTGACCTCGCCAGCGAAGTAGATACGCGTCCAGAGCTGCCGCAGCAAACCACGCATGAACACGGCAACGCTCAGATGTGGGGCACCGAGGCCACCGCCAGGTGCCGGCAAGCGCGTCGGCATCACCGTCGCGAAGCGAAACGCACCGTCGTCGTCCGTTGGGACACGAGCGAAGCCGCCGCCGGTAATGCCTGGTTGCGCCTGCCAGACCTCGAGCAAGGCATCGGGGACTGGCGCGCCGTCTCCGTCGAGCACCCGGCCATGAACAATGATGTGCCGGCCCGGAGCGTCCGCGCGCGCGATTCGATCGCTGAACAGCCAGACGAGGCCCACATGAAAGAACGGCCCCACGGTCTGGGAAACCGTGGCGGGCGGCCGCGCCGGGGTCTGCTCAGGCACCATGACGAGGGCCCTCCAGAGGAGTTGCGTTGCTCCCGCGCAACACCACGTCGAAGCGGTAGCCGAGCGCCCACTCCGGCGTGGTGCTCTCCCAGTCGAACTCCGCGATCAGTCGTCGTTTGGCGCCTTCGTCTGGAACGCAATTGAAGATCGGATCGAACGCCAGCAGCGGATCACCCGGAAAATACATCTGCGTGACCAACCGCGACGCAAAGCCCGCTCCGAACAGCGAGAAGTGAATGTGCGATGGCCGCCAGGCGTTCTGGTGGTTGCGCCAGGGATACGCCCCCGGCCGGATCGTGACGAAGCGGTAACGGCCATGCTCGTCGGTGAGGATCTGCCCAGCGCCCGTGAAATTCGGATCGAGGGGGGCGTGGTGTCGGTCCTTCTCGTGCAAGTAGCGGCCTGCCGCGTTGCATTGCCAGATCTCGACCAGCGCCGACGGCAGCGGTTTGCCGAGCTCGTCGAGCACGAGCCCGCCGACGACGATGCGCTCTCCGAGCGGCTCCCCGGCGTGCTGGCGCGTCAGATCAGCCGCGCTGGGAGCCACCAGCTTCGCGTCCACGCGGGGGCCCGCGGTCTCGGACAGCGTGAGCGGCACGGCGATCGGCGGTTTGGTCGGCGCTCGCTTGTGCGTCGAGTTGTAGGGCGGGTGCAGGTACGGCGGCCGTGTCATCAGGTCCGCTCCAGGATCAGGGACACACCCTGCCCGACGCCGATGCACATCGTGCACAGCGCGTAGCGGCCTCTGCGCTGTTCGAGCTCGTGTAGCGCCGTCGTCACGAGCCGCGCGCCGCTCGCGCCGAGCGGGTGGCCGAGCGCGATGGCTCCGCCGTTCGGGTTCACGAACGGTGCGTCGTCGGCGAGCCCGAGCTCTCGCAGCACAGCGAGCGCCTGAGCCGCGAAGGCCTCGTTCAGCTCGACTACGTCGATCTCCGAGATCGATAGCCGGGCGAGCGCCAGGACCTTCTGGCTAGCGGGAACCGGGCCAATGCCCATGATCCGCGGTGCAACGCCAGCCGCAGCGCTGGCCACGATCCGCGCTCGCGGCCTGAGCTTGAAGCGCTCGACCGCCGCCTCCGAGGCCAGCAAGACGGCGCACGCTCCGTCGTTGATGCCGGATGAGTTCCCGGCGGTGATCGAACCGCCTTCCTTGACGATCGGCCTGAGCTTCGCAAGCCCCTCGGGGGTAGTGTCCGCTCGAGGGTGCTCGTCCGCGGAGACGCTGACGGGAGCGGCGTTCTTCTGGGGGATCGCCACGGGCACGATCTCTTTCGCGAGCCGGCCAGCCTGGATCGCAGCCGCCGCGCGCTGCTGGCTCCTGTAGGCGAACGCGTCCTGATCGGCTCGGGAGACGCCGAATTGCTCGGCGACATTCTCCGCGGTCTGGGCCATGCTGTCGGTGCCGTAGCTCGCGAGCATCCGGGGGTTGACGAAGCGCCAGCCGAGGGTCGTGTCCTCGAGCTTAGCCTCGCGCGAGAAGGCGCCTTCTGCCTTGCCCATCACGAACGGCGCGCGCGACATGCTCTCCACGCCCCCCGCGATCATCAGCGAAACCTCGCCGGTCTTGATGGCCCGCGCGGCGAGAGCTACGGCCTCGAGGCTCGAGCCGCACAGGCGATTGACCGTGACGCCGGGCACCGAGTTCGGCAGCCCCGACAGCAGCGCCGCCATGCGCGCCACGTTGCGGTTGTCTTCACCGGCCTGGTTCGCACAACCATAGATGACGTCGTCGAGCGCCGGCCATTCGACGCCCGGGTTGCGCCGTATCAGCTCTCGTATCGGCTCCGCAGCCAGGTCATCGGCCCGCACCCGCGAGAGCGCCCCGCCGTAGCGGCCGAAGGGCGTGCGCACGGCGTCGCAAACGTACGCTTCCGAGACCGTCATTCCGATGCCCGTAACAGCGGTGCTGCGGTCATCCGTGCCAGCTCCTCGAAGCTCAGCCCGTCCGTGATTTCGGCAGCGACCAGGCCGCGAGGCGTGACCTCGATCACCGCCAGGTCCGTGTAAATGCGCTCGACGCAGGCGATACCCGTTACCGGATAGGTGCAGCGCTCGACGAGCTTGCTCTCTCCCGACTTCGTCGTGTGCTCCATCATCACGTAGATGTGCCGAGCGCCGATCGCCAGATCCATGGCGCCGCCAACTGCTGGGATCGCGTCCGGAGCGCCGGTGTGCCAATTGGCGATATCGCCGCGCACCGAGACCTGGAATGCGCCGAGCACGCAGACGTCCAGGTGGCCGCCTCGCATCATCGCGAACGAGTCCCCGTGGTGAAAGAAGCACCCCCCGCGGAGCAGCGTCACGGGCTGTTTTCCAGCGTTGATCAGCTCGGGATCTTCCTTACCCCTCGCTGGAGCGGGACCCATCCCGAGGATGCCATTTTCGCTGTGCAGGAAGATGTCCAGATCCGTCGGGAGGAAGTTGGACACGAGCGTCGGCAGCCCGATGCCCAGGTTCACGTAGCTGCCCTCGCTGATGTCGCGGGCCACGCGGGCCGCCATCTGTTCTCGGCTGCGGCGCTGAATGCTCACGAGTCCTCCCGCCCGGTTGGGACGTGCACGAGCCGCTGCACGAAAATTCCCGGGGTCACCACGGCTTCCGGATCGAGGGCCCCGAGCTCGACGACCTCGCTCACCTGCGCGATCGTGCAGCGCGCGGCGGTGGCCATCAGCGGGCCGAAGTTACGCGCCGTCTTACGGTAAACGAGGTTCCCCCAGCGGTCACCCCGGTGGGCCTTGATCAGCGCCACGTCGGCATGGATTGGATATTCGAGGACGTAATGCCTGCCGGCGATCTCCCGCGTCTCCTTGCCCTCGGCGAGCAGCGTTCCGTAGCCGGTCGGCGTGTAGAAAGCGCCGAAGCCTGCACCCGCAGCCTGGATTCGGGCGGCCAGATTCCCCTGGGGAACGAGCTCGAGCTCTATCTGCTTCGACCGGTAGAGACCATCGAAGACGTGCGAATCCGGCTGCCGGGGAAACGAGCAAACGATTTTACACACGCGACGGGCAGCGAGAAGCGCAGCGAGACCGGTCTCACCGTTGCCTGCGTTGTTGCTCACGATGGTGAGGTCGCGGGCGCCCTGCGCGATCAATGCCGCCACGAGCTCAGAGGGCATCCCCGCCGTGCCGAAGCCGCCGACCAGGATCGTCGCGCCGTCGCGGATCCCGGTCACGGCGGCCTCGAGCGAGGCTGCCACCTTGTCGATCACACTGAACTCCGACGGCGACTGCTATTCATCGCCGAGCAAACCGACCTTGAAGGCGTGGATGAATCCGATACCCAGGCCCATCGTGTCCGCGCCCGGAGCCATCGGGCTGAGCGCGGGAAACGTCACGTACCTCGCCGACACGTCGTTGAAGACGCGATATCCGATCACGTGGATGTTGCTGCGGTCGTTGAAGGCGAACAGGTAGCCGAGCGTCGCGTACATCGCGCCGAGCCCCGAGGTGGAGCAAGCCGCTCCGCCCTCGCGCTTGCACGACCCTTCGAGCGCCATGCCATAAGCGCCCCAGACGTGGTGCGGACCGAACGCCTGCTCGACGAGGCCATAGAAGGCCGGACGCGAGAACTGCTCGATGGCGTTGGGGTTCGAGTCGTCCTGCTCGTACTGCAAGAGCTCGCCGGTGGCCGCGATCCGCGTCTGGAGAACCGGGGAGGCCTTCAGCGTGTAGATGGCGGTCAACTGGTGTCCCTGATCCGTCGAGGTCTTGACCGGCGTCGGCGCCGGCGTGCCAGCCATCGGAGCGGCCGCGGGCCAGGGCGTACCGCCTAGCTGGGCCATACCGAAGAAGTCGTGGTGCATCTCGTACGCATAGCGGAGCTTCAGGCCGGCTCCGTCCCAGCCGACGTTTCCGGACACGAGGTACGGGTTCGTGCCGGGCGTGAAGGCGTTGCCGTTGTTGCGCCCTTCGTTGATCGTGAACGAGAGCCGCGCCGAGAAGCCTGCGAGCGTGGGGCTCCAGTACTGGATGCTGTTGGCCTCGCGTCGGTAGAAGGCCGCGTTCGACGTAGAGCCGGGCGCCCATCCCTGCGCCGTGTTCAGCGCGCCGACGCCGAAGCCCGGCGTGCTGATGATCGGAGAGTAGTCTGCGACGTATCCGCCGGCGATGGGGCTGACCGGCAGGAGCGCCTGTTTCCAGGGCGTGTCCCAAATCCCATAGAAGACCGTTCCCCAGTTGCCGGTGAAGCCGACGTGGCTGTTGCGGCTGGCGAAGGTGTTCGGCGGTCCGTTGCCGTCGATTGGCACCGCGTTCTCGACTTGCCAGATCAGCTTTAGATTTTCGACAATCTCGAGCGTTCCACGGAAGCCCACGCCGGACGTCCCGGCGGTCATGCGCAGTCGGCCAGGGTCGTTCACGCCGGTGTAAGCCGCAGCGGGAACCTGGCTCGCCTTTCCCGCGTAGCCGGCCTTGGTGGCGCCACTGCTGTTCACGTATTCGGTGAAGGGCAGCAGGGAGCCGTAGAACTCGGCGGTGACCTTCGGCCCCGGAGCCTCGTCCTTATCGGGTGGTGGCGGAGTCTGAGCGGCGGCGGTGGCGGAAACGCAGGCGGACAGCGCCGTCCACGCCAATCGGATCCAACGACTCGTCATTCGATTCCCTCGTCTTCGCAGCGGGCCGATGCAGCGGCGCGGCTACATGCAGAGACGAGCGTGAATCGATCAAACGAAATGTCGGATTGCTACGGTAGCGCGTGACGCTGAAGCACTTCCCACGCGACCTGCGGGATCATGAACGAGCGGTAGCTGCCGCAGTGCGAGCCGTTCTCGACCGTGCACAGGATCGTCTCCGCGCCGGAGCCGCACATCGGGTACGCCTGACACGACGAGTTGCTCGACAAGGGGGCAGCGTCGCCCGTGCAAGCGTTGATCTCGCCCCAGTTCTCGAAATTCGGCTCCGCCCCCGAATACGGCACGAGCTGGTCGTCCGTCCCGCGGAACTGAATCTCCGTGATCGGCCTGCCCGGCTTGCACTCTGAGCACCTGCCGCCCACCACGCAGTCGAAATCGACCGGCGCCACGGCAGCAATCACGTCCGAGGCCTGGCAGGCCAAGATGTATGACATGGCTCCCCCGTTCGAGCAGCCGGTCGAGTAGATGCGCTTGGAATCGACGCACGCCTTGGCTTGGAGCTCCTCGACGATCGCCCGAACGAAAGCGACGTCGTCTGCGATGGTGTTGCAGCAGCCGCCCGCGTTCCAGCCCGGCGTACTACCGAGGCCCTGGGGAAAAACGGTGATGAATCCCTCGCTGTCGCCGTGGCCGGCCCAACCCGAGAGCTGCTTCTGTTGGTTGCTGTTGCCGCTCAAGCCGTGGAAATCGAACACGACGGGCAACCGCTTCTCGCCGTCGTACGCCGGCGGAGCATGAACGAGAAACGAGCGCTCGTTGCCGTCGACGGTCAGCATCAACGTTTGATCGCCAGCCTTGATCGCCGAGGTGGGGCACGGGCCGGCCGGGCTCTCGCCGCCGCTGCCACCGCCCTTGCCAGCTGAACCGCTTGCTGCTCCCCCCATGCCGGCTTCACCTGCTGGCGCTCCGCCGGTGGTCATCCCCCCGCTCGGCGCGCCGCCAGTTGCCGGAGCCGTGCCTCCGGTGCCGGCAGGTTGCGCGCCAGTGCCCAGCCCCCCCG